>DASUPI010000426.1:0-4631 GCA_036281135.1 Rhodoplanes sp.
ACGCGCTCGCGAAGATCCTGCCTGGTCTCGAAACCGAAATCGTCAAACGATCCGATCAAGCGAAAGGGTTCGTTCAGTTACCCAAGCGTTGGATCGTCGAACGCACGATTGCGTGGCTCAACCGCTGTCGCCGCCTTGCAAGGACTGGGAAAATCTCAACCGCAATGCCCTCGCGTTCTTGAAACTCGCCTCCATCCGCCTCATGCTGCGAAAGCTTTGTATCCTTGCTCAAGTTTTGAGACGGACTCTCAGAATTCTGTAAAGCTTAACGTCAATGCCGGGCATCCGCTTATAATAACTCCCGGCAGCAGCGATCAATCTGAGGTTTTTGTCATAAATGTGGTCAATATAGGAGAACGAGCAGTCGTAGTCACTAACGTACTATTAGTTACCGGCATCATCAAACGGGATTATTTTGTTCAAGTCGTCGGTTCTCCGATGGACAGCTTACGTATTCACGGGAAGCTAGAGCCGGGACATCAAGGTCCGTTTTACATCGATTTAGATCCGAATGATCCGGACAATTGGGTTCGGCGGATTGCGAAAGACATGCCGGCCAGATTTAGGCGGTTGTGGGCACGAAGGATGAAGGTAGGGATATCTACAGCAGTGGGAAAAACAGTTTGGAAACCGATTGAAAAGACCTTGCAAGAAAAGCTAATTGAAGCTGCTAAAGAGCGCAAGCATGCTATGAAAGGTTAGACGATACCGCACTATATCGCCCTGATCCACAAGGACCGCGACAGTTGTTACGGCGTGTCGTTTCCCGACGTCCCCGGCACAATTGCCGCAGGCGACACGATCGACGAAGCGATGCGGAACGCGGTAAAGGTTCTCGAGTTCGCGGCCGAGGACTGGTCCGATCTCAGCGGCGAGAGCTTTCCGACCCCGCGCACCATTGATGAACTGCGCTTGGACCCGGAATTTCGCGACCAGGCGGCAGACGCCGTGGTCGCGGCGGTGCCGTTTCGCGCCAAGGCGGGGGTGGGAGTGTAGCCCGCATTGAGCGCAGCGAAATGCGGGTATTGGCAGCATGCGGAGGCGTTAGCCCCGGATGTCGCTGCGCTCCATCCGGGCTACGATTACTACAGGGGGGCGTGATTACGATGACGATACGCAAAGTCGTTTATCAGTTCATGGCGCCGGTTCAGGTCGAAGTGGAGGATGATATTGTGACGAAGGTTGTCGTTCTTGATGAGACGCCCGTGAACCAGCCGACCTTTGTCGAAGGTGATCGGAAATATCTGCGCAAAGCCGTTGTAGCCGTTGCTGCCTCGGACAATGGGCAATCCTGGCCTGCTTGGGAATTTGGCTACTGACGTTCGCTAAAAAAAAGGGGTACCCCTGATCCATTCGCGAACCGTCGGCAATAGCGAGTAGCCCGCATTGAGCGCAGCGAAATGCGGGTATTGGCAGCGTGCGGAGGGGTTAGCCCCGGATGTCGCTGCGCTCCATCCGGGCTACGGCTCTTGCTACGGCTCGTGCGTTGAGGGGCGTTGGACCCGTCCTTCCGTCCTGATATGATCCCACATGACCAAGCTGCTGCAGAAGGCATTCGAGCAAGCCCGGCTGCTGCCGGATGACCAGCAGGACGCGGCGGGGGCGGCCTTGCTGGACTATCTCGATCACATGCAGATGGTCCGGCTGACGGACGAGCAGGTTGCCGAAGTCCGCCGGCGGCTCGCGGGGCCTGAGGCGGGGACGCTTTCTCTCGAAGAAGTGCGGCGCCGATTTCAAACGCGCGGCGAATGAAGGTCGTCGTCGATGCGCGCGCATTCGAAGACCTCGAACGCATTCACGCTTTCATCGCCGCCGCCCGCCCTGTAATCGCCGACGCTGTGGTCGACCGCATCCTGTCGAGCATCGAAAAGCTCGGCGAGTTTCCGGCCATGGCGCGGACAGGCCAAGTGGAAGGCACGCGCGAATGGGTCATCCCGCGTCTTCCCTATATCGCCGTCTACAAGGTTGATGTTGAAAGTGATGTCCTTACGGTGATCGCCGTGTTCCATGGCGCGCAGGACCGGGACGGTAAGTGACGCTTGGGCGGTGCGATTTCCTGCGTCGGGCAGCGCCCCACCGCAACTCACACGAACTCGTACACCGTGCGGCCGGCGACGATGGTGCGGAGCACGCGGCCCTGCAGGCGCGCCTCGTCGAAGGGCGAGTTCTTGCACTTCGATTTCAACTCCGCGCGGTCGAGCACCCAGGGCACGTCGAGATCGACCACGATCACGTCGGCCGGGCTGCCCGGCCGCAGGCTGCCGCCTGGCAGGCCCAGGATTTCCGCCGGCCGGCTCGACATCGCCTTGAGCAGCGCCATCAGCTTGACGTCGCCGCTATGGACCAGGCGCAGCGCGGCCGCCAGCATGGTCTCGATGCCGATCGCGCCCGGCTCGGCCTCGGCGAAGGGCAGGCGCTTCGTCTCCACGTCCTGCGGATTGTGGTCGGACATCACGACGTCGATCAGGCCGGAGGCGAGCGCGGCGACCAGCGCCATGCGGTCGGCCTCCGATCGCAGCGGCGGCGACACCTTGCAGAAGGTCCGGTAGGCGCCGACGTCCATTTCGTTGAGCGTGAGATGGTTGATCGAGGCGGCGGCGGTGATGTCGAGCCCCGATTCCTTGCCGCGCAGGAGCACGTCGAGCGATTCCGCGCAGGTGAGCGAGGCGGCGTGGTAGCGCGCTTGCGACAGCGCGACGAGCCGCAGGTCGCGCTCGAGCATGATGGTTTCCGCCGCCTTGGGCACGCCGATCAGGCCAAGCCGCGCGGCGAACTCGCCCTCGTTCATCACGCCCTCGCCGACGAGGTCGGGGTCTTCGGTGTGGTGCGCGACCAGCGCATCGAAATCGCGCGCATAGGTGAGCGCGCGGCGCATCACCCGCGCATTGGTGACGCTCCTCGCCCCGTCGGTAAAGGCGACCGCGCCCGCGGCCTTGAGCAGGCCGATCTCGCTCATCTCCTCGCCCTGCAAGCCTTTGGTCAGCGCCGCCATCGGATGCACGCGAACGATCGCGGTGTCGCGGGCGCGGCGCTGCACGAAGTCGACCATCGCCGGGTCGTCGATGGGCGGGTCCGTGTCGGGCTGGCAGATGATGGTGGTGACGCCGCCGGCCGCCGCCGCATCGCTTGCCGAGGCGAGCGTCTCGCGGTGCTCGGCCCCCGGCTCGCCGATGAAGGCGCGCAGGTCGATCAGGCCCGGCGCGACCACCTTGCCGCGGCAGTCGATCACCTCGGTGCCTTCCGGGACGCCCGCCGCGCCGATGCCGCGCTTGACCTCACGGATCACGCCGTCGGCCATCAGGAGATCGCCGAGCAAATCGAGATCGCGCGCCGGATCGAGAATGCGGGCATTGGTCAGCAGGATCGGTCGCCGGTCGGAAAGCATTTTCAAATCTGCTCGTTGCGCGGCCGTGGGGAGGCGCTGCCTCGAGCCCTCTTCCCCGGCAAGCGAGTGGGCGCTGACGTGCGCAAACAAGCATCCCGCCCCAAAACTTGATCCAATTCGCATCCTCCCCCGCGCAGCGGGGGAGGGGGACCGCCTGCAAGGCGGGGGAGGGGGGCGTATCCGCTGTGGCCTGCCCCCTCCACCATGCTGCGCATGGTCCCCCTCCCCCGCTGCGCGGGGGAGGAGGATTCATTGCGAAAGACCGGTTCTTCATCATGCAATCGGCGCATCGCGACTCACCCTCTCGGACCTCGCTCCGCTCGGTCCTCGCCACCCCGCTGCCGCGAGGCGGGAGGGTGAGCTTCGCGTGCCGGACTAGGTTGCTCACGCATTCGGCAGGCTGCGCGACAGCGCCTCCAGCACGGCCATGCGCACCGCTACGCCCATCTCCACCTGCTCGCGGATGAGCGATCGCGCGCCGTCGGCGACCGTCGAATTGATCTCGACGCCGCGGTTCATCGGGCCGGGATGCATCACGAGCGCATCCGGTTTGGCGTAGCCGAGCTTCTTCTCGTCGAGGCCGAAATAGGCGAAATACTCCTGCGAGGACGGCACGAACGACCCGTTCATGCGCTCGCGCTGCAGGCGCAGCATCATCACGATGTCGGCGTCGCGCAGGCCTTCGCGCATGTCGCGATAGACCTCGACGCCGAGCCGCTCGATCCCCGGCGGAATCAGCGTCGAGGGCGCGATCACCCGCACCCGCGCGTCGAGCGCGTTCAGCAGGATGATATTCGAGCGCGCCACCCGCGAATGGGCGACGTCGCCGCAGATCGCGATGGTGAGCCGCTCGATGCGTCCTTTGTTGCGGCGGATCGTGAGGGCGTCGAGCAGCGCCTGGGTGGGGTGCTCGTGCGCCCCGTCGCCGGCATTGATGACGCAGCAGTCGACCTTGCGCGAGAGCAGCGCGACGGCGCCCGAGGCGTGATGGCGCACCACGAGGATGTCGGGCCGCATCGCGTTGAGGGTGATCGCGGTGTCGACCAGCGTCTCGCCTTTGCGCATCGAGGAGGAGCCGACCGACATGTTCATCACGTCCGCCCCAAGCCGCTTGCCGGCGAGCTCGAAGGAGGACTGGGTGCGGGTCGAGACCTCGAAGAACAGGTTGATCTGGGTGCGGCCGCGCAACGAGGAGCGCTTCTTCTCGATCTGGCGATTGAGCTGGACGAATTCCTCGGCGAGATCG
>DASUPI010000427.1:0-3891 GCA_036281135.1 Rhodoplanes sp.
TTTCAGGATCGCTACGGCGATGTCGAGGCGTTCGCCAAGCGGGCGCTGCTTGTTGTCGAGAAAACCCTCGGACCGGATAATCCCGACACGGCCAAGGTCGTGCGCAAGATCGGCGTCGCCTATGAGGGCCAGGGTCGCTTCACCGAAGCGGGACAGCAGTTCAAGCGTGCGCTCGACATTTTCAACGAGTCGTTCGGCCCGGATCATCGGTTCGTCGCCGGGGTGTTGCTTTCTCAAGCGCGCCTGTTCGAGCGCGAGCGCCGCTACGACGACGCCGACGTGGCGCTGACGCGCGCGCTTGCGATCAACGAAAAGGCGCGTGGACCGAACCATCCGGAGGTCGCGCGCGTGCTCTATCGCCTCGCGCTTCTGAGCGCCGCCCGTAGCGACTCCGGCAGCGCCCTCAACTATTCGCGCAAGGCCAGCGCCGCGGTTCTCGCGCATGCGGCCGCCGATCAGGCGGGGCCGGGCGGCGCGGGCGGTCTCGTGGAGCAGCGTGCGCGCTATTTCGTCAATCACGTCGCGAGCGTCGCGGCGGCGGCGCGGGCAGGCCTCGGGGCAGAGCTGGCGCTTGGTCAGGAGGCGCTGGAAATCGCCCAGTGGGCAAACCAGTCGGCGGCCGCTGCAGCGATCCAGCAATTGGGCGCGCGCTCCGCCGCCGGCAATGACGCGCTCGCCGCGCTGGTGCGCGAAAGCCAGGACCTGACGGCCCTTTGGCGCGCGCGCGACCGGGCCTTGACGGAGGCGTTATCAAAACCGAGCACGCCCGAAAACGCGGCGATTATCGCCAATATCCGCAAGCAGATGGCCGAAGCGGAGCAAAAGCTGACCGACAATTCTGCCCGGATGCGGAGGCAGTTCAGCGATTATGTGGCGCTCACCCGGCCGAGCCCGATGAAGGCGGACGAGGTCCAGCAGCTTCTCGGCGCCGACGAGGCGCTCGTGTTTCTGTTGCCCGGGGAGACCGAAAGCTATGTCTTCGCGCTCACGCGGGAGGGCTATGCCTGGAAGACGATTCCGTTCGGCGTCGAAGCGCTGGCCGGCAAGGTCGTCGGTCTGCGCCGCGGGCTTTTTGTCGACGCCTCCAACGACCCGGCCCGCAAGGCCGAGAAATTCGATCCTGCGGCGGCGCATGAACTCTACGCCACGCTCATTGGTCCCGTGGAGGACCAGATCAGGGACAAGCGCCATCTGCTTGTCGTTCCCTCCGGACCTTTGACCGCGCTGCCGTTCCATTTGCTTGTGACCGAGCCGCCGGCTGCCGGTGCGGAGCAGGGCCGGTCGGACGCGGCCCGCTATCGCGCGGCGGCGTGGCTCATCCGGCGACACGCCGTCACCGTGCTGCCGTCGGTCGCGAGCCTCCGGGCGCTGCGGACACAAGGGGGGGGCGAGCATGGCGGAAAGCCGCTCCTCGGCTTCGGCGATCCGGTCTTCGGGCCGGAGCTGCCGCCCGGCCGGGAACAGCCGCGGAGCAGGAGCCGCAGCCTCGTCACCCGCGCCTATTCCGAATTCTGGCGCGGCGCCAATGTCGACCGCCGGAAGCTCGGCGAAACGCTGCCACGGCTGGAGGAAACCGCCGACGAGTTGAAATCGATCGCGCAAAAGCTCGGCGCGTCGACCGACGACATCAATCTTCGGGAGAATGCGCGCGAGACGACCGTGAAGCACGCAAAGCTTGCCGATTACCGGATCGTCTACTTCGCGACGCACGGGCTCGTCGCCGGCGATGTGAAGGGATTGGCCGAGCCATCGCTCGCGCTCACCATGCCCGCGCAACCTACGGAGGACGACGACGGCCTGCTCACGGCAAGCGAAATCGCGCAACTGAAACTGAATGCCGATTGGGTCGTGCTCTCCGCCTGCAACACGATAGCCGGGGAGAAGCCAGGGGCCGAGGCGCTCTCCGGTCTGGCGCGCGCTTTCTTCTATGCGGGGGCGCGCGCGCTGTTGGTCTCGCACTGGGCGGTGGAGTCCAATGCGGCGACGCGACTGACGACGGCCACGTTCGACATCCTCACCGCCAACCCGGAGCTCGGCCGCGCCGAGGCGTTGCGCCGCGCGATGTTGGCCTATCTGGACGCGGCGTCCGACCCGCGCGAGACCGACCCCGCCATTTGGGGCCCGTTCTCAATCGTCGGCGAGGGCGCCCGGCGATGATGGCATAGTTCCTGGCCGGCGGTGCCGAAACCCCGCGGCCTAACGAGCCTAGCCGACGAGGTCTGAGGCTTCGAAAACGGGGGCAGGGCACCATAGTGTGAAGGCGCTCCGCCTCGGGGATTAGAGGCGTCGGCCGACCGTTGCCGCTTCGCCACGCATGCCGACAAAATAAGCACTATCGGCGTTTCAACCCGACTCTGCGGTTGATTTCGCAGGCCCTTTAGCCCCAACGTAGCAGCGGGGAATTCCGATCAGACATGTGTGGGGGCGCAACATGACAAGGCTCTTGACGCTGGGCGTTGGCCTATTGGCCGCATTCGCTACCCTGGGCTCGGCCCTGGCGGACGAACCGCCGCCCGAGAAGAAAAGGGCGCCGGTTCGCGCTGCACCGGTCCGCGCTGCGCCGGCGCGCGTTGCTCCGGCTCCGCGGGCGGAGCCGGTCCGGCAGGCCAGCAACTGGTCGGGCGGCCAGGTCGGCGGGTCCAATGGCGGCAGCTTCGCCAACAACGCGTTTGCCGAACCGGGCTCCTTTATCTGCCCGCCTGGCGCGACATTCGGCGTCTATTGCTACGAAACTCCGTTCAGCTTCAAGGGGCATCCCGCGAGCTACACGATCGGTCCCTTCTTGGGCTATCGCGTGCAACTCGGAAGCTTTGTGGTGGGGATCGAGGGCGATGTCTCCTACAAGGACACCGAGTCCTCGGTCGGACAGGCGACCAACGTACAGATCAATCCCGTGGTCGGCGGCTCCCAGGTCAATTACCTGCGCAACGACAACTTCGCCGGGACGCTCAAGCAAGGCTGGGACGGCTCGGTGCGCGGTCGCATCGGCGTCCTGGTGACGCCCTGGACCCTGATCTACGGAACCGGCGGCGTCGCGCTCGAGCGGGTCAGCGGGTCGCTGACATATGTCGGAACGGTTTATGGGTGTAGTGGCCCCGGCGTGAGCTGCACGACGCTGGTCGGTACGGCGACTGCGAGCACGAGCTTCAGCGAGACGCGAGTCGGCGCAACGGGCGGCGCCGGTGTGGAATTCCAACTTGGCCAGAGCCCCTTCGGGGGGTCCTGGACGGCGAGAATCGAGTACCGCTACACGGATTTCGGCAGTTTCAGCAAGTCGTTCGCTGTCTACACGGCCTGCGCGACCTGCGCGAGCCCGTCGAGCGGCGCGACGATCGACCTGCACCCGTCGTTCCAGACTGTGCGGGTCGGCCTGGGCTTCGGCTTCTGAGGCCGGCAGGATAAGAATGCTTGGCCGGCCGACGCGCCGGCCCTGGCAGCGAAAGCCGCTCGCGGGAACGCGGGCGGCTTTCGAGTCGTATCATCGTTTCAGCGATGAACGCTCAGGCTACGCGGGCGCTCTCCACCGCCTCGGCCGTCCGCTTCGTCGCTTCATCGGCCATCTGTATTGATTTTTCCGCGATTCGCCGGGCGCACTGAAGGAAGCTCTCCAGATTGTCGCGCAGGAATTCGCTTTGGACCGCGGCGAAATCCTGCGGAGTGCGGCAGCGCATCAGGCTGTCGAACCGGTTCAAATTCTGCTCCATGCGTTCGCGGGTGAAGTTCACCCATTCGCGCGAGATGCTCTGGCTCACTTCGGCGAGCACCGAGCTCGAATGGATGATCGCATCGATATTGTCGGAGGATTTCTGCGCAGCCTTGTGGGCTTCCTCGCCGGAAATGCCGAACACGCGGCTGAACTGATCGGCCGACTTTTCGGTCAGGCGCGCCGCA
>DASUPI010000428.1:0-4637 GCA_036281135.1 Rhodoplanes sp.
TTCGGTCCGTTGATACTGCCGTCCGCCGGTCGCCGTCGCGCTGATGGTCGGGCGGTAGCCGGACAGGGCCTGCGGCACGTTCTCGTCGGTTGCGCGCGTGATCGCCCGCTGCGAATTGAGCTGCGGATTGGTCTGGTAGGCGGTCGCAAGCGCTCCTTCGAGCGTGTCCGCGCGTGCGCCGAAAGCTGCGCCAGCCAAGGCGACCGCGAGAGCCGTTGCGGCAAGCTCCGCTCGAAGCGCCGCACCCAGCGCTCTCAACGTGCCTTGCGGCCCCAACGCGCCCACGACTCCCCTCCGCCCGGGCCTTTCCCGAACCGCAACAATAGAAACTACAGCGCTCGATGAGAACCCCGCGGAACAAAAAGTTACGCGGTGGCGCATTACGGCCACAGCTGCAACCAACGGATTTACCTTTAGAAAACGAATGCCTGCGGGCTCCGCGAACGTGGCGAAACTAGGGCCGCGGGATGGCTCTGTCAGAAAACAAAGGCTTTCGGTCTGGCGAACCCGGGCAGGATCGGGACCGTGGCGTCGAAGATCGGCCGACCGCTGACGTCCCCGGATGAGCGCTTATAGAGCATCGCCTTCCCGATCGGGGCGCCGCCGACGACCGTGACCAAACGACCACCCCCGTTCAGCTGGGCGAGCAGGGCCTCGGGGACGTACTCGACCGCACCATTGATCAGGATGGCGTCATAGGGCGCCTCGGCCGGCCAGCCTGCCACGAACGGGCCGCTGACGAGTTTGGCGTTTGCGACACCCAGCTCCTTGAGAAGCCGGGCAGCCCAATCGGCGAGAGCGCGCTCCTGTTCGAGCGCAACGACCGACCCTCCAAGCGCCGCCAGTATGGCCGTGGAGTAGCCGGTTCCGCAGGCCACATCGAGCACGCGGTCCGTGTCCTTCACGTCGGCGGCTTGAATGAGGCGCGCCAACACCATCGGCGTGAGAAGAAAACGGCTGCCCTGGCCGGGGCGGTCGTCATCGGCGAGGAGATCGCGTTCAACAAAGGCTGTCGCCCCTTTGTCCGCAGCGGCGGATCGCTCGCGGGGAATTCCAAGCATCGCCGCGCTCCGGCGCAGGAACTCGTCGATCAGGATATCGCCCTCGACATAGGCGATCGCCGCCTTGTCCGCCGGGACGAACCGCTCGCGCGGAATCTCCTGCATCGCCTCGACCAGGCGAAGGTCGGTGACGTCGTTGGGGCGCACCTGGTTGTCGACCATCTTGCGCCGCGCCGTCGCGAAATCCATGGATGAGCTCCGTCCGCTCCCCGCCGTCGGGATTGAGCGGGTTTTGGATCACGGTTAACGAAAAGGCAAGGTTCGGGCTACTGCTGTCTTCATCCTGGGACGCGGCGGACCGCCGGGCACTCCCATCCTCGCCTCCCGAGCTCCCTCGTCCTCGTGCCGAGCGCATGAACGGCAATGAACGTAAGATCATGGGTGAAATCGAGCATTTGATCGGAGCGCTGGAGCCCTTGATCCGGGAGTACGGCGCAGCGGCCGTCATGGTGATTATTCTACTCGAGGCGTTGGGCGCGCCAGTGCCGGGCGAAACGCTTCTGGTGTTCGCCTCGGCGCTTGCCGGGCGCGGCGAGCTGTCTTGGCCGACACTGTTCGCAGCGGCATGGGGCGGGGCCGTGCTCGGCGACAATCTCGGCTTCGCCATCGGCCGCTATGCCGGGCGCGGACTGATCCTGCGTTACGGAGCGCGTATCGGGCTCGGTCCGGAACGCCTCGCGAAAGTCGAATCGATTTTCATGAAGTACGGCTCGATGGCGGTGGCCTTCGCGCGCTTCGTCGCCTTTCTACGCCAGCTCAACGGACCGGTCGCCGGAGCCCTGGGGATGGACTGGCGGCGCTTTCTCCTGTTCGAGGCGTTCGGCGCGGCGATGTGGGTCGCGGTGTGGATGCTGTTCGGCGTCTATATCGGCGAGCATGCCGCGGCCCTGCTGGGGATCGCGCGCCGATTCTGGCCGGCGGCCGTGGCCGTCGCCGGACTGGCGCTGGTCGGCGCGCTCGTGTTCAGAGCGCGCTCGCGGCAGAGGCTGCGTTGACGGCGGCGCCGGTCAGCGCAGGAACGGGTTGGATGCCCGCTCCCGCCCGAAGGTGCTGGTCGGCCCGTGCCCGCAAACGAAAACGACATCATCGCCAAGCGGTAACAGCTTGTTCTTGATCGAGCGCATCAGTGTGTCGTAGTCGCCGCCCGGCAGATCGGTGCGTCCGATCGAGCCTTGGAACAGGACGTCGCCAACCAGCGCAAAGCGCTGCGCCGGATTGTAGAAGACGATGCTCCCGGGCGAATGGCCGGGGCAATGCAGCACGTCCAGCACGAGATCCCCGATCTGCACCTGATCGCCCTCATCGAGCCAACGATCGGGCTGCACATTGCGCAGGCCGGACAGCCCGAACGAGCGCCCCGACTCGACGACGTGATCGAGCAGAAACTGGTCGGCCTTATGCGGGCCCTCGATCGGTACGCCGAGCCGGTTCTTGAGATCGGCCGCGGCCCCCACATGGTCCACATGCCCGTGGGTCAGTAGAATGCGTTCGACCTTTATGTTCGCATCGGCGATCGCCCGCTCGATATTGGCGAGATCGCCGCCGGGATCGACGATCGCGCCGCGATTATCGGCCTCGTTCCAGACAAGCGTGCAGTTCTGCTGGAACGGAGTGACCGGAACGATCGTGGCGCGCGTTTTGACGGGCGCGCGCCCCGGCGCGCCGCTCTCGGCGGCGGTCACGACCGCGCGTCCTTTTGCACCGCGCGAACGGCTGCGTCGGCCAAAGCCGCGAGGCCCTTGGCGACGTCGCCTTTGATATGCACGCGCAAGACGCGTCGCCCGCGCTCGGCCAGCACGTCGAAATCGCCGCGCGCCTGCGCCGCCTTGACTACCCCGAAGCTTGCCGCCTGCCCCGGAATGGGCAGGTCGGGCCGATCCGCTGCGGTGATCTGGAGAAACACGCCGGTGTCCGGTCCGCCCTTGTAGGCCTGGCCGGTCGAATGCAGGAAGCGCGGGCCGAAACCCACACAGGTCGCCACCCCTCGGCGGTCGCGCAGCGCAAGTCGCATCCGCTGAAGCGGCTCGGCATTCGCGCGGTTGCGCGCGACATAAGCGAGAATCGCCGCGTAGTCCCCCGGATGCAGCCGGGAGAAATGCGCCTGCAGCCAGCTTTCGATATCGGCCCCTGCCCCCGCCCGGCGCAAGGCGTCGCCGTTCTTTGCGTCGGTATAAAGCTCGAATGTCGCGTCCGAAGCGACGGGCGTCTCGCTTGGGAGCGCCCCCGCCTTCTCGAACGCGGCGGTGAGCTCGCGCGTCTTGATCTTGGTCGCTTCGACATCGGGCTGATCGAACGGATGAATGCCAAGGACGGAACCGGCCACCGCGGTGGCAAACTCGAAGCGGAAGAACTCCTGCGCGATATCCTCGGGCGATTCGAGCTCGATGCGAACGACCGGATGTCCCCCTTTCTCCAAGGCTGCGAGCGCCGCCGCATCCTCGGCCGAAGCCTCCGATTTCATCCGCAGGTCGATGAAGAAGCGGTCGGACCCGTAGACCGAAGGCGGACCGAGCGGCTCGAGGTCGACCGGAATGATCGCCTTGCCGTTCTTGCCGGTGGATTCCGCGATGAGCTGTTCGGCCCACGCGCCGAAATCGGCAAAGCGCGGCGAGGACAGGAGCGTAACCTTGTCGCGACCCAAGCGGGCGGCAAGGCCGAGCGCGAGCCCAAGCCGCGCGCCCGGATTGTCGGCCGGCGCGATGTCGGGACCGCAGGCGCGGATCATCGTCTGTGCGGCGGCGACGAGCTTGTCCACATTGAAGCCGGCGGCCGCGGCGGGGACGAGGCCGAACGGCGACAGCACCGAATAGCGCCCGCCGATGCTCGGCTCGCCGTAGAAGATGCGGCGGAATTTATCGCGCTGCGCCACCTTCTCCATCGACGATCCCGGATCGGTGACGGTGACGACGTGCTGCCCGGCGCGACTCTCCCCGACCGTCTCGCGCAGGCGCGCGAAGAAATAAGCGAGCAGGACGTTCGGCTCGGTGGTGCTGCCGGACTTGCTCGAGATGATGACCAAGGTCGAGGCGAGCTTGACCGCGGCTTCGGTCGCGAGAACCTGCGCAGGATCGGTCGAATCGAGAATGCGCAGATGCGGGAAGCCCGGCTGCGGGCCGAAAATTTCGGCCAGCACTTCCGGCCCGAGGCTCGAGCCGCCCATGCCGAGCAGCAGCGCGTCGGTGAAGCCGGCCTGCCGCACATCCTGCGCGAACGACCGGTACTCGCCGAGCTGTTTGGCGGACTCATCGACAATGGCCAGCCAGCCGACCCATTTGTCTTCGTCGCCGCCCGTCCACAGGGACGTGTCGCGCTGCCAAAGCCGGTGCACCTTCCCCTGCTCGCGCCACGCCGCGGCCTCCTTGTCGATTGTATCGGCAAGGTCGCGCGGCACGGAAAAGGTCTGAACATTGGGGGAGCCGGCGGATTCTTGTTTTTCTGAAGTTTTGGGAGAGTTCATTGGTGTCAGTCCGGTTGTGTTTAGCCGTCGCGACGCCGCTATGGGTCGGTCAGCTCGATTGCGCGCTCGCGAGAACCGCGAGAAGCGCCTTGGCCAGCATGTCGGCGCGGAAGGGCTTC
>DASUPI010000429.1:0-3122 GCA_036281135.1 Rhodoplanes sp.
GATGCCCGGACTCGTTTATCAGTCTCGCATATTCCTCGCGCCGGGCGGCGCGGATCGGCATCGCCTGCTCGTTGATCAGCATGTCGGAGAAGCCGATGATGGCGTTGAGCGGCGTGCGCAGCTCATGGCTCATGACCGCGATAAACCGGCCCTTGGCCGCATTCGCGCGTTCGGCTTCGGCGCGCGCGTCCTCGAACTCGCGCTCCTGCGCCTTGCGCTCGCTGACGTCGCGCAGAACCGCGACGACCTCGCGCGTCTCGCCGCGCCCCGCGAAGACGCCGCGATCGAGCGGGCGGCAGCGCATCTCGATCCAGATGAAGCGGACCGGGACCGCCGGATCGTCGGTGTCGCGCCGCACGCGGAACTCGACCGAATGCGCTTCGCCCCGCGCCGCATCAGCGAGCGCGCTCAGATAGGCGGGGCGATCGGCAATGTGCACGCGTTCGAACAGACCCTGTCCGCGCAATTCGCAGACGCTTGCGCCGAGCAACCGCTCCGCCGCCGGCGACATGAACAGGACCGTTCCGTTCTTGCCGTGCCGGCTGATCACGTCGGTCATGTTGCGGGCAAGCAGACTATAGCGATCCTCCTCGGAACGGAGCAGCGAGAGATCGGCGCGCGCAAGCGACTCGCCCGCAAGCGCGAGGCCCGTAGCGTAGAGCGACGCGGAAATGATCCCGAGCGCGGCAAGTGCGCCGACGTCCTGCTCCGGGTTGGGCAGGAGATCGGCCACGTTCATGAACAGCAGCAGGCCGGCGGCGCCGAGCGCCGCCGCCGAAGCCGCGGCGACCACGCGGCGCGCCGCCGAGAGCGCCGCTTCGAGCGGCACCACCACGAGCCAGATCGCCGCGATGGAGTTGATCCCGCCGGTTTTCGCCGCGACCATGGTCACGAGCCCGGCAAGCGCCAGCGAGGACAGCAGGTGCGCCCGTTCGTAACGGCCCGTTCGCGACAGGTAATGAGAGGTGAGGATCGGCGCGAGCAACCAGCAGAACACCAACAGCTCGGTCACGCTCGGCGCGCTGCGCAGCGCGAGATAGGCGGGAAGCGCCACGAGCGCGACCAGGCTGCCGAGCAGGCGCGGCGCGATGAAGGCGCGATGCCGCGCGGTTGCCATCGGATCGGTTCGCGCCGACGGATGCACGAGCGCGTCGAGACAATCGCGAAGAAGCTTGAGAACACCCACGTCGCTCACTGCGCGTCTCTTTTGCGGACGCGCCCCCCTGGTCGACGCGATCGTCTCAAACCCTCATTAAGCTAAACCTAAAGACACGTGGCGGCGCTGCAATGCGCGCCGTCATATCGGGCCGAATTGCGGCCAACCGGGGCGTCAATCTCCGTCCATGGTGAATGCAGTGTTGCTTGGTGAACAGCGGGTTGATTGGTGAATGCTCGGTTGCTTCCCGTCTGCTTTGCGGGTTGCACCGTCGCTTGGCGCAACTGCTCGAATCGTTCAGATTTTAAGAAAATCAGACGCGCATTCGCAGCGTATTTGCGGCGAATCCTCGCGTTTCGCAGAACGCCCTGTTCAAGCGGCTCTGCTAGCGTGACGCATATGGGGAAGACTATCGGGGACGACGGGGGGGACCTGTCATCACGGGACCACGGCCATGAGGTTCTTGTTGCGAGCCGCCTTCTGGTTCGGCCTTGTTTTGTTGCTGCTGCCGGCCGGCCGCTCATCCGATTCCGACGCGCGGCAAAACGCAGCCGTCGCCGCTTTGGACGCGGCCTCGGCCGCGACCGCGACGTTCTCGGATATGCGCCTGTTCTGCACGCGCCAGCCGGACGCATGCGCGGTCGGCGCCCAGGTCGCCACCGCCGCCGGACAAAGGGCGCAGGTCGGCGCGAAAATGCTGTACGAATTATTCAGCGACAAGCTCGCCGCAGAATCCGACGGCGCTGCGACCGGCGCGGGCGGCGCCCGGCGCGAGTCCGTCTCGCCCGGCAAGGGCGTGCGGGACACGCTGACGCATGGCGATCTCACGCCGGACTGGCGGGGTCCGGGAAAGAGCAAGGAACCGTCACAGAAGCGTGCGCGCAACGAGAGCTGAAGAGCGCACGCAACCGTCGCAGCGGCGCAGCCTCACAGCCTCACGACACAGGTGGCGTATTTTCTTGCAGCGAGCCGGTCCCACTTCGCCGGAAAATGCCCTATGTATGCAGGGCCGGCGGGCCGATGGGCGGCCCCGTATCCGTGTGCGCCATGACGATCGACGAGATCAGCGACAATTTCTCCCTGCTCGACGAATGGGACGACCGCTATCGGTACATCATCGAGCTCGGCCGCACGCTCGCCCCGCTCCCGGCCGAGGCGTATAGCGACGCAAACAAGGTCCCGGGCTGCGCCAGCCAAGTTTGGCTCACCACCTCCGTGCGGCCGAACGGCGCCGACGGACCGGTCCTGACATTTCGGGGCGACAGCGACGCCCATATCGTACGCGGGCTGATCGCGATCATGTTCGCGCTCTATTCCGACAAGACCGCGCGCGATATCCTCGCGACCAATCCGTCCGCCCTGCTCGAGCGGCTCGGCTTGCGCGAGCATCTCACGCCGCAGCGCTCGAACGGGCTGAAGTCGATGGTCGCGCGCATCCGCGCCGAGGCCGAAGCGGCGCTCGCCGGAGTCGCGTGACGGTCTGCCCGGACTGGCCGTATCCGCGCAAGGCCGTTCCGGTCGCCATGCTTCTCCATCATTTCAGCCGGTGACATCCCCGTCCGCGCTCACGAAACGCTCGCCGGGCGCAAGCCAGGTGCGCACCGGCGCCCGGCCGCGCCCACGCGCTTCCGCAGCGAGCCCGTAATGCCGGACCAGCCGGTCAAGGCCGAGCTGCAGGACGACCTTGGCGGAGCGCGGCGGCCATCCGCGCTCGCGCTCGACGTCCTCGATCCCCTTCAGAAAGCAGCAGACATCGACGAGAAGGCCGGCGAATTCCGGTCCGGCCGCATCGAGCGCGTGCTTCAACCGCTGTCTCGCCGCGACCACCGTTTCGGCAATCGCGGCCGGCCCGCCGGCGGCCGCGCCGGAGCCGCCGGCGATCGGCGAAGCCCAGTCGACCGTCATCCGCGGCATGAGCTGAGCAAAGGTGAAGTCTGCCCGCAAGCGTTCGCCCGCCAGGAACTGG
>DASUPI010000430.1:0-2067 GCA_036281135.1 Rhodoplanes sp.
GGCAGGTTCTGCTGGCATTGCGCGAGCTCAACGCCGATGGCGAAAAGCTGATCGTTCTGCCGGTCCACCTCAATCCGAATGTGCGGTCCCAAGTAATCGAGATCCTCGGCGACGCGCCCAATGTTCGCCTCGTCAACCCTCTGCAATATCCTGACTTCGTCTACCTGCTGAGCAAAGCCTGGGTGGTCGTCACCGACTCCGGCGGCGTGCAGGAGGAAGCGCCGACTTTCGGCCTGCAGATCCTTATCACGCGCGACACGACCGAGCGACCCGAAGTCGTCGAGGCAGGCTTCGGACGGCTGGTCGGTTCGGATTTTGACGACATCGTCGACGGGGTGCGGCGGCTGACCCGGGGCGACCGGCCGCAACGTCTCCCGGGCGAAAATCCTTTCGGGCGAGTACATGGCAGAGCGGTCCAGAGCTCAGGGGGACGATGATGGCGACAACTGCGGCGCCCGCCGTTGGCGCCCCCGCTCAACTTCGCGCAAGCACATTAGCCTGGCGGCGCCTGCGACGGATCGTGATGCTTATCTGTTTCGTCGCGGGCTTGGGCGGCCTTGCGCTCTATTTCTTCCCGGGCGGCGGCCTGTTCTTCAATGCGGACGGCCTGGTGTTTCGCGATCGCATCACCGTGTCGGCGCCCTACGATGCCCGGATCAAGCAGGTGTTGGTCCGTCCCGGCGATCACGTCGAGAAGGGACAGACGATCGCAATTGTCGAATCGGCATCCATTTACCGCACCCTCGCCGAATTGTCGGCAGAACGGGCACGGGTCGGCTCCCGCGTCGCCCAGCTGGAGGCGCGCCAGAAGGTTGGGGGCCAATTGCTCCCGATCGCCGAGGAGAGCGCCAACCAAGCCAAGGCGTTCCTCGACGAACTCTCCAAGGCGGGGGCCAAAGGCTTGACGGTGGCGCGATCGCTTCAGGAAATCTCAGCGGCGTATTTCACGGCGAGCGAGCGATTCATTTCTCTCCAGGCGGAACAAGAATCGCTGAAGACCGAGCTGCGCGCTAATAAGTCGGCCCTGGACGAAACGAACATGGCCTATGGCCAACTTCAACAGATTTACGAAGACGGCTTCCTTCGCTCGCCTGCGGCCGGGTATATCGGCGGCACCGTAGCCTCCGAGGGTGAGGTCCTTGTGCCCGGGAAAGACAGGCTTGCCCAGATATTCACCGGCAAGAGCTTCGTGCTTGCTTTTATGCCGGAAACCTATCTGTTCGATGTCGAGGAAGGCGAGCCGGTCGCCGTGCGGGCGCGCGGCAGGACCGTGACCGGAACCATCGAGAAGATTCTCCCGGTCACGGAGGCTCTTCCGCCCGAGTTTCAGCTTCCCGGAAAAGCGCGCAATCGAGGGCACGTCGTGCGAATCGCCTTGCAGGACCCGGGTCTATTCGCCGTCGAGGAGAAGGTTCATGTCACCGGCTGTCTCTTGGCCGACTGCAACAATAACCCGGTCGCGCTTGTGAAGTCGTTCTTTAACCCCGCGCAAGCGAAAACGAAAAGCGATGGCGCAAACGAGGTCCGCAGGACGGCCGCCGGCCAGCGCCGCTGACTAGCGCGCATTTCTCACACTGCTGAGTGCATTGGGGCTGCGAATCAACGAAAACCGTTGTGCTGCAACAATTTTTCGTCGATCCGCGGAGCGCCCCGATGCCGACAGAGTGTGGCCCGGATTTCTTTGGATTCGAACCTGTTGAAGGCCGCGCGGTGGTCGCGGCATTCGATGCGGGCACGATCACGTCGGATGCAGGAGCGCTGCTTCTGGGCGCGACGGATCGTGCGATCAGAATGATGGATCGGTTGGCATCGTGCTTTCACGACGTGCGGTGCCCGGAACTGATCGAGCACCAGGTCGCGACGCTGGTCGGCCAGCGGGTGTTCGGGATTGCGCTTGGCTATGAGGATCTCAACGACCACGACGAACTGCGCCATGATCCGATGCTGGCGGTGCTGGCGGGCAAGCTCGAGGCGCGCCGCGAGGATTGCGCCCCGGTGGCCGGGAAGTCGACGCTGAACCGGCTGGAGCTGAGCCGACTGGAGCCGACGCGCTATCACAAGATCAGC
>DASUPI010000431.1:0-2119 GCA_036281135.1 Rhodoplanes sp.
GGTGATCGCGTTCATCGTGTTCATGGAGCGCGCCCAGCGCCGGCTGTTGATCCAGTATCCAAAACGCCAGGTCGGCAACCGCATGTTCGAGGGCCAGAGCTCGCACCTGCCGCTCAAGCTCAACACCTCGGGCGTGATCCCGCCGATCTTCGCCTCCTCGCTGCTGCTGCTGCCGACGACGGTCGCGAACTTCAATGCCGGGCAAGGTCCCGAGTGGCTGACGACGATCACCACCCAGCTCGGCCATGGACGTCCCCTATTCCTGATCCTCTACGTCGCGCTCATCGTCTTCTTTGCCTTCTTCTACACCGCGATCGTGTTCAACCCGACCGAGACGGCCGACAACCTCAAGAAGCATGGCGGCTTCATTCCAGGGATCCGCCCTGGCGAGCGTACGGCCGAATACATCGACTACGTGCTCACGCGAATCACGGTGGTCGGCGCAGCCTATCTCGCCGTTGTGTGCCTCATCCCCGAGATTCTCATCTCTTACGCCGCGGTCCCGTTCTATTTCGGCGGCACCTCGCTTTTGATCGTGGTGAGCGTTACGATGGATACAGTCGCGCAGATTCAGGGCTACCTGCTGGCGCACCAGTATGAAGGCCTGATCAAGAAGTCGAAGCTGAGGGGACGCCGCCGGTGAGACTGATCCTGCTCGGGCCACCCGGGGCGGGGAAGGGCACGCAAGCGCGTCGCCTGACCGAACTGTATGGCATCGTCCAGCTGTCGACCGGGGACATGCTGCGCGAAGCGGCCAGCGCGGGAACGCCGGCCGGTCTGAAGGCGCACGAGGTCATGGCGCGCGGCGAGCTCGTCCCGGACGAGATGGTCGTGGCGATCATCGCCGACCGAATCGACCAGCCGGACTGCAAGAACGGCTTCATCCTCGATGGCTTCCCGCGGACGGTCGCCCAGGCCGAGGCGCTGAAGGACTTGCTGGCGGCGCGGGGCCTCACCATCGACGGCGTCATCAAGTTCAAGGTCGACGAGCGCGTTTTGCTGCAAAGGGTCGAAACTCGGGTGAAGGAAATGGCGGCGCGCGGCGAGGCGCTGCGCGCCGACGACAATCCGGAAACCCTGGGCAAGCGGCTCGCGGCCTATCGCGCTCAGACCCGGCCGGTAGTCGATTATTATACGCGCGAAGGACTCCTCTTCACCGTGGACGGCATGGGCTCCATGGACGAGGTCTCCGCGGCGATCACGGCCGTTCTCCCAGCGCCGGCCGCCCCCGGCGGCTGACCGGATCGGCCGAATATGACGGGGTGACCGGAGGGGCGTTTTCGCCCGGCCGGCGCGCCGGCGAAACAGGGGAGGGCGCCAGGCCGTAACCTGCCCAATCGCGGCGGGCAGGGAAAAGGCCAGCCACGGGTTGACGAGTCACAGCGGAGTTCGTAGATAACGGGTACCCAGTCGGAGAAAGTTAATGACGGCGCTACGCCCCGGAGAAGTCGGGGATGGCGTCGCTTTCGCGCTTATCCGGTGGCGAGCACGTGCGTTTTGGGTCATAAGCCTGGCTGTGACGGCCAGCGGAAGGAGCGGCGGCCTTGGCTCGTATTGCTGGCGTGAATATTCCCACCAATAAGCGCGTTCTTATTGGGCTTCAGTACATCCATGGGATCGGGGCGAGAAAAGCCCAGCAGATCATGGAGAAGGTCGGAATTCCGGACACCCGCCGGGTATCCCAGCTCACCGACCAGGAAGTGCTGCAGATCCGCGAGGTGATCGACCGCGATTACTTGGTCGAGGGCGATCTCCGGCGCGAGGTGGCGATGAACATCAAGCGGCTGATGGATCTCGGCTGCTATCGCGGGCTGCGGCACCGGCGCGGTCTGCCGGTACGCGGCCAGCGCACCCACACCAACGCGCGCACCCGCAAAGGCCCGGCCAAGCCGATCGCCGGCAAGAAGAAATAGCCGCGCCAATCTCAAGGCAACGCGCGGGGCGGGTTCGACCGCCGAGCCGCCGCATGAGGGACGACAATGGCTAAAGAAACCACCCGTGTACGCCGGCGCGAGCGCAAGAACATCGCCTCCGGCGTCGCGCATGTGAACGCCTCGTTCAACAATACGATGATCTCGATTACCGACGCCCAGGGCAACGCAATCGCCTGGTCGTCGGC
>DASUPI010000432.1:0-5000 GCA_036281135.1 Rhodoplanes sp.
CGGCTTCTGTATCGCCGCCGCGATCGGATTGCTGATCGTGCAGATGACCGCAGACACGGCGCTGCCGGTGGTGATGACGCCCGGGCTCATGGTCGGACTGTTCGTGCTCACGCTGATCATGTGCGCCGTATCGGCGATCTCCGCCATCCTCGAAGTGATGCGCATGGATCCCGCGATGGTTTTCGCGCGATGACCGCATCGATCATCGAGGGCGTCGATATCGTGCAAGTGCTGGGGGAGGGAGCGGGGCAGGTCCAGGCGCTCAAGGGCGTGACCATGTCGCTTGTCGGCGGGGAGCTGACGCTTCTGATGGGTCCGTCCGGCAGCGGGAAGACCACGCTCTTGTCCATTCTCGGATGCATGCTGACGCCCACACAGGGCACGGTCCGCGTGCTCGGGCATTCGACCGCGGGCGCGCGGCCGGAAGAGCTCGCGCATCTGCGTCGCCGGCATGTGGGCTTCATCTTCCAGTCCTACCACCTGTTCCCGACGCTGACCGCGGTGGAGAACGTTCTCCTCGTGTTGGACGTGCGCGGCGAGCGGTCGTCCGGCGCCACCGCCAAAGCGCGCGAGGCGCTCGCAGTCGTCGGCCTTTCGCACAAGGTCAATTCGTTCCCGCGCGAGCTGAGCGGCGGCGAACAGCAGCGGGTCGCGATCGCCCGCGCAATCGTCGGAAGCGCCTCGGCGATCCTGGCGGACGAGCCGACGGGGGCGCTCGACAGCGAGAACGGCTACGCCATCATGAAGGTGCTGGCGGCGATCGCCAAAGACCCGGGCCGCGCGGTCTTGGTCGTCACTCACGACCCGCGTATATTGCCGTTCGCCAACCGGATCGTCCGCATCGAAGACGGCCGCATCGTCGGCGAGGAGCGGAACATTCCCAAGTCCGCCTGAGAATCACGGAAGGCGCAGTTGACTCATGCTTGCCCCCGCTAAGTCCCTTTTCGGCGCGCCATTGGCTGCGCTCGCAATCGGCGCGATTGCGCTTTTCCAATTCACGCCGCCGCTGCGCGCTCAAGAGACCGCGCACACGGACGGAGCCGGCCAGAAGCAGTGGGCGGCGGTGGCGCCCGGGCGGGTCGAAGCCTCGTCACGCGAGATCAGGATCGGCGCGCCGATGATCGGCCGCATCGTCGACATTCTTGTCAAACCCAACGACAAGGTTTTCGCCGGCGAAGTGCTGATCCGCCTCGACGACGACGAAGCTGTCGCGCGGCTCGCCGTCGCGGAAGCACAGGTCGCAGCGCGCAAGCGCGCGCGGGACGATCAGTCCGCGCCGCGTGGCTCGGCCGAACGGCGTCGGGCCGAGGATGGGCTCGCCGACGCGGAGCGGGCGTTTGCCGATGCCAGGGCCGCGCTCGACAAGGCGGCAGCCGACCGGCGCGGCGGCGGCGGTTCTGAGGAGAGTATCAACACGGCCCGCGCCGCGTTTGCGCGCGCGCAGGATCGCTTGCGGCAGCAGCGCGCCGATTTGCGTCGCATCAAGGCGGATTCGGACACGCCCTTGCCCAACCGGACGGAGGGCGAGCTCAACGCGGCGCGCGCCGAATTCAGCCTGGCCGAGCTGACGGTCGAGAAGACGCGCATCCGCGCGCCGATCGCCGGAACCGTGCTGCAGGTCCCGGCCAAGATCGGCGAGATCGCGACGCCGTCGCCCGATCAGCCGCTGGTGCTGATGGCCGACGTCTCCGCGCTCCGCGTCCGCGCAGAACTGGACGAGCGGGACATCGGCCTCGTGCGCATCGGCCAGCCCGTCGTCGTTCGCGCCAATGCTTTTCGCGGGCGTGAATTCGAAGGCAAGGTCGCATCCATCGCTCAGATCGTCGGACCCGGCGGAAACAGCTCGCGCGGTCCGCGCAAATTGACCGATGTCGACGTGGTCGAAGTGATCATCGATCTCACCAATCCCGGTCCGCTCACGATCGGAATGCAAGCGGACGTATATTTCCGCAACGGCAGTCCGCAGAGCCATTGATGCCGGCTCACCATGGCGTGCGCCCAGCCACGACGTGCAAAGTTGATGCGGCGCGCTGACGTGTAGATCGGAGTCGTCTGAGCGTTCTTGTGGCGCCGCGCTGTGTCAGTGCAGGTCTGACCAGGCCTTCAGCGGCCGCAGCTGCGTCGAGCGCTTGTGCTTGTGCGTTTCCATGCGCCGCAGCACGTTGTCGAGAACGGCGATGCCTTCGTGGATGAACGGGCCCTTGTTCAGCATGACGCATTCGGCGCGCTGCGCCATGGCGGCGTCGGTGAACTCGCCGCGCGAGGGCATGCCGCGCTTCACGAGGCTCTCCAGCACTTGGGTCGCCCAGATCACCGGCACATGCGCGGCCTCGCACAGCCACAGGATTTCTTCCTGCACCTCCGACAGGCGCTCATAGCCGACCTCGACGGCGAGATCGCCGCGCGCGATCATCACCGCGAACGGATTGGCGCCGGCCGCCTGCACGATCAGGTCGGGCAGGTTGTCGAATGCGAGCTGCGTCTCGATCTTGGCGACGATCGGCATCGGCGGACGGCCGGGGCGACGTTTGACGAGTTCGCTCTGCAGGAACGCGATATCCTTCGGCTCCTGCACGAAGGAATAGCTGACGATATCGGCGTGCTCGGTCACGAAGTCGAGGTTTTGGAGATCGTCCGGCGTGAGCGGCGACAGATGCAATGCGGTGCCGGGGAAGTTGATGCCCTTTTCCTTCTGCAAGGGCTGTCCCTCCGGCGGCGTCCGCACTACGCGCAGCACCAGCCCGTCTTTGCGGACCTCCTCGATCACGCCCTGGATCAGGCCGTCCTTGATCGACGCCGCCGCGCCGACCGCGACCTGCGTCATCACCGACGGCATCGTGCAGCTCGTCTGAAAGGCGAACTCGGCGTTCTCCGCAGGCTTGGCGAATGCGAGGAAGATGCGCTCGCCGGCGGACACGGTCTTGCGGTCCGGCGGCGTCACGACGTAGCGGGTGCGGACCTTCGGCCCGGCCAGGTCCATCAGCACGAGGCAAGAGCGCCGATTAGCGCGCGCCGCCGCGCGGACATTGGCGATCATGGCCGCCCACCGGTCGGCGTCGTCATGCGCGCAGTTGATGCGGGCGCAGTCCATTCCGGTGAGCACCAGATTTTCGACATGCGCCGGATCCTCGGCTGCCCGCTTCGACAGCGTGACCAGGATGCGGGTTTCGCGGCCCGGCGGCCGCGGACCGAGCACCGCCTCGGAATGGCGGTGCAGCGCCTCCTCGCCATACAGGAAGTCCTCGCGACGCGGTCGCAGCGGTTCGCTGTTGGCGTGGCTGATCATCTGCAGGTTGGCGATGATGGCGTTGAGGGTCGGCATGACCCGGCCCTCGCAGCGACCCAGCGAAGCCAGGCCCCAGGGCGCCAGCGCGGCCTGGATCGGCCGCATGTCGATCCGGCGCAGAGCCATGTAATAGGCAAGATTCTCGGCGCTGGCGCGGAAATCGCCTCGCCGCAGCATCGGCTCCCAACGCCGCATCAGCTCGGTCGCCTCCGCGATCACCATGTCGCGGACGCGCGTCAATTCGCTCACAAGCGCTTTCGGATCGTCGTCCAGCATGGTCCCGCAGCCATCCAGAGGGTCCGGAGGGAAATATGACATCGATATGAACGCCCTGTGACGGCGCGAGGGACCGGAGACGAAGCGGACATGCATCGCGAAGCCGCCGCGCGAGGCTGCTTCGCGGGTCACGCGAGTCCGGTGCGCAAGTCCCTAACCTTTAGAGCGCAAGCTGGCGCGCGACCTCCTCCGCCGATTTGCGCTTGGCGGCCAATCCGTCCTCGAGCGCGGCGTCGCTGCGGGTGATGTCAGCCAGGCGGTCCTCCTGCGATTTCAGCGTGTCGAGATAGCGCCGGCCGAGGTCGGAACCGGCGCCCACCGATTGCAGATTGCGGCGGATGCGGTCCTGGTCCTCGGCGATCCGCTTGCGCTCGGCGTCGAGTTGCGCGCGCTGCGATTTCGTCTTGTTGATCTCGGTCACGAGGGCGGCAAGCTTCGCCACGGCCTCCTTGAGGGCGGCGCTCTCATTGTCGAGCCCGCGGATGCGCGCGAGAATTTCCTCGGCGCCGAGATCGGCGAGTTGCACGGTCTGGCGGTCGGTCCGCTCGAGCACGAGATCCGCCTTGGTCGTCCTTCCTTTCGGCGCGGCGATTCTGTAGCGGAACCGGGTGGGAGTCTCCTCCACATCCTTGCTCTCCGGGGACGGCTTCCATCCATCCGCGCGGGCCTCTTCGACCACGATCTCGCGATCCTCGTCGGGCGGCGGCGTGACCTCGTAGGCGATCGATCGGCGCGAGCGTGTCGTCAGCGTCAGCTCGCCATTGACCGCCTTGCCGAGCGTCGTGCTGCGCACGCCCTTGTCCTCGCGCCGGATGTCGGTCTTGCCGTCGAGCGCGAAGGTGATGAACTTGAACGAGCCTTTCGGCAGCAGCGGCGGTTGCGCGTCGCCGACGAAATTGACGGGACCTTCGGCCGAGGTCTCGAAGGCGGTGAGAATGCCGGGCGGCAGCCCGGCGTCGCCGTCGTTGCGCAGGCGCACCGCCGCGAACGGACGCCGCGCCGACGTTTCCGGCTGATACAGCCAGGCGCGTCACCGTGAGTTCGCGGTCGAGGAACGGCAGCATCATCGTGTGGCCGGTGGCGAGCGAGATTTTCGCCGGGAAGCGGTAGAGCAGCTGCGTCGACGCGTCGTCGGCTTCGGCGGCATTGGCGACGGCGGCCAAGACGTCCTGGGCCGTCGCCGTTTCCGGCGCTGCGCCGGGCGCGCGCGGCGCGAAAGCGCGCTGTGTCTGCGCCATCTGCGGCGGGGCAGGGGCGACCGTGGCCTTCCGCGCAGGCGCTTGCGCCAGCGCCGGCAGTCGCAGGACTGGTTGGTCCGCATCGTCGCTGCGCGGCAGCAGCCGCGCCGCGGTCGCCACCGGCACTTCGGGGCGTTCGGCGAAAAATGCGGTGTAGAGCGGCTGACGCAACGCGACGGGGTTGCCCGAGACGAGCACCA
>DASUPI010000433.1:0-2106 GCA_036281135.1 Rhodoplanes sp.
GTTGACGGTCAACCGGCTGTGCGGCAGCGGCGTGCAGGCGATCGTCTCGGCCGCGCAGGCGATCAAGACGGGAGACGCCGACGTCGCCCTCGCGGGCGGGGCCGAGTCGATGAGCCGCGGCGCGTACTGGAACTTGAGCGAGCGCTGGGGCGCCCGCATGGGCGACGTGCGGCTGATCGACGCCGTCGTCGGCAGCCTCACCGACCCCTTCGACGTTATCCACATGGGCATGACGGCCGAGAACCTCGCGGAGTCGCACTCCGTCTCCCGCGAAGCGCAGGACGACTTTTCCTTCGAGTCGCACCGCCGGGCGCAGGCAGCGATCGACAGCGGCAAGTTCGACGACGACGTCGTGCCGGTCCAAGTCAAGGCCAAGCGGGAGACCGTCGAGTTCAAGGTCGACGAGCACGTGCGCCGGGACGTCGTCCGCGACGTCTTCTCGAAGCTGAGGCCGGCGTTCAAGGAGGATGGGACGGTGACGGCCGGCAACGCCGCTGGCGTCAACGACGCCGGCGCGGCGGTGATCGTCATGTCGTCGCGGAAGGCGGAGGAACTCGGGGCGCCGGTGCGCGCCCGCATCCTCTCTTGGGCCGTCTGTGGCGTGGAGCCGAAGGCGATGGGGATCGGGCCCGTGCCAGTGGTGCGGCGGGCGCTTGAGAGAGCCGGCAAGACGCTCGAAGATGTCGACGTGATCGAGCTGAACGAGGTTCGCGGCTCAGTCGCTCGCACTGATGAGCGACCTCGACCTCGACCCGGCGAAGGTGAACCCCAACGGCGGCGCGATCGCGCTCCGGCACCGCGCGCGTTCACGAACGGCGGCGTGAAGCAGCCTCACTGTCGGTCACCCGATCAGCGCGACCGGAGCGATCATCACCGCGAAGATCCTCTCCGAGATGGAGCGCGGATCACAAGCTCGGGCTCACGCTCTGCATCGGCGGCGGCCAGGGCATCGCGATGCTGCTCGGACGCGACTGAGCCCGACGTCAGGCGCACGACCGCATAAGGTGCGTCGGTGACTTCCTTGCTGGTCGTTGACGAGCCCGCGTCGCACGTTCGCCGGATCACATTGAACCGTCCTGAGCAGCTCAACGCGATGACGTCGGAGCTGTGCGAGGCGTTGCACGTCGCGCTGCGTTCGATCGCGGTCGATCGATCGTGTCGCGTCGTGATTCTGACCGGCGCGGGGCGTGGGTTCTGCGCCGGGTTGGATCTCCGCGGCTACGGGGCGGCGCCGGAGAATGACGGTAGCGACGAAGCGCGTGATCGCCTCGGCAACCAGCAGCACATGTCGACGCTGATTCTTGGGCTGCGTACGGTCCCGCAGCCGGTGATCGCGGCAGTCAATGGCCCCGCGGCAGGATTCGGCCTGGCGCTGTCGCTGGGGTGCGACATTCGCTACGCGAGCCATGAAGCCGTGTTCCGTGCGGCGTTCATCAACATCGGTGTCTCCAACTGCGACATGGGGACCAGCTGGCTGCTTCCCCGCCTGATCGGCGCCTCGCGCTCGCATGAGCTGATGCTCACCGGCCGCACGGTCGACGCCGAGGAGGCGTTGCGAATCGGACTGGTGGCGGATGTCGTCGATTCTGAGAACCTCGCCGCGCGGGCGCTCGAGGGGGCGGCGCAGATCGCGTCGCTCGCGCCGTGGGGCGTGCGCCTGACCAAGCGCGGGATGTGGACCGCGCTCGAGATTCCCTCACAGCAGGCGGCCGTCGAGTATGAGGATCGCCAGCAGATCATGGCAACGTTCGGGAACGCGCTGCCCGAAGCGATCGCTGCGTTCTCGGAGAAGCGACCGGCGCAGTTCGGCGACTAGCGAGGAGCGACTTGTTCCACGTGTCTCCCCGGGAGACGGCGCTCGTGACCGCCGGCTCGCGGAGTTCGGTCGCGTGCCTGAGGTCCAGATCGGGGATGCGGCCGAGCTCGAGAATTTCGAGCGGCGACGGATGCGCTCCGTGCCACGCAGCGGGTCGTCGCAGTCGTCAGTCGGCGGTACCGACGCGCAAGGCGCTGACGGTCAGGGGCGGTTGCGCCCGAACAGGTCGTGCGCCTTCACCCATTCCTCGGAGACGATGGCCGAGCCGAGCGATATCTCGCCGCACAGGA
>DASUPI010000434.1:0-2401 GCA_036281135.1 Rhodoplanes sp.
CCGGCCAGCCCGCTTGGCGCGTCGCGCCGACGCAGCCGGCGCCGCCGCCTCCGCCTCCCCGGGATCGACGATTCCTGCTTGATCCGCTTCTCAATTGACAGGCCGGGCGCGGCGCTCGTATCGCATTTCGTCCCGCCGCTCGTGTATGGATCGGCCGAGTCGTCGCCGCGCTGAGAAGCGCTTTCAGCCAAGGCCGCCGATGCACCATTTCACTTACCGCAGCGGCGTGCTCCACGCCGAGGCGGTCGACCTCGTTCGGCTCGCCGGCGCGGTCGGCACGCCTTTCTACTGCTACTCGACCGCGACGCTCGAGCGTCACTATCGGGTCTTCGCGGACGCGTTCGCGGATATCCCCTCGCTCGTCTGCTATGCCATGAAGGCGAACTCCAACCAGGCGGTGATCAAGACGCTGGCGCGGCTCGGCGCCGGCGCCGACGTCGTTTCCGGGGGCGAACTGAAACGCGCGCGCTCCGCCGGCATTCCGGCGGACAAGATCATGTTCTCCGGCGTCGGCAAGACGGCGGGAGAACTCGCCGCCGCCGTGGACGAAGGCATTCTGTGCCTCAATGTCGAGTCGGAGCCCGAGCTCGATCTGTTGTCCTCGATCGCGGGTGGCAAGGGCCGGACCGTCAACGTGTCGCTCCGGGCCAATCCCGATGTCGACGCAAAAACGCATGCCAAGATCGCGACCGGCAAGGCCGAGAACAAGTTTGGCATCCCGATCAGCCGCGCCCGCGAGGTCTATGCCCGCGCGGCCAAGCTTCCCGGCTTGCGGGTGGTCGGGGTCGACATGCATATCGGCAGCCAGATCACCGAGCTGCAGCCGTTCGACGACGCCTTCGCGCTCCTGTCCGACTTCGTGCGCATGCTGCGCGCCGACGGCCATGCGATTGAGCATATCGATCTCGGCGGCGGCCTCGGAATTCCGTATGGCGACGAGGACGATGAGCCGCCGCATCCGGACGCCTATGCCGCCGTGGTCAAGCGCGCGACGCGCGCGCTCGGCTGCAGGCTGATTTTTGAGCCGGGGCGGCTCCTCGTCGGCAATGCCGGGATCCTGGTGACGCGCGTGATCTATGTGAAACGCGGGGAGTCGAAGACCTTCGTCATCGCCGACGCCGCGATGAACGATCTCGTCCGCCCGACCCTCTACGAGGCCCATCACGCCATCCGGTCGGTCCGCGAGCCGCCGCCCGGCGCCGCCCCCCTGATCGTCGACCTGGTCGGGCCGGTCTGCGAGTCCGGCGACTTCCTCGCGCTCGACCGCGAGATGACGGAGCCGGCTCCCGGCGATCTCCTCGCGATCATGTCGGCCGGCGCCTACGGGGCGGTGCAGGCGGGCACCTACAATACACGCCCGCTCATTCCGGAAGTCATGGTGAAGGACGGCGAATGGGCGCTGGTGCGCCCGCGCTTCGAGGTCGACGCGCTGATCGCGCTCGACCGCCTGCCGCCATGGCTATCTACCTCCGCGTGAGGGCTCGTCTTGCGCATTTCGCGTGCATACGTGCTCAATAAGCGGCACATGCGTTTAGGATTTGCGTAGCGTTGGTCAGGCAAGGGTCCGACAATTGAGAGTTGCTCGTCGAGATTTATAACCGAAGCCAGGCCGCATCGCCGGGAAGACCGTCATGAGCTACTTTACACGCATCACGCAGAACCCCGCCGTCATGGGCGGCAAGGCCTGCATCCGCGGCATGCGCGTGACGGTCGGCATGATCGTCGGGCAGATCGGCGCGGGCCGTACGGCGGAAGAACTCCTTGCCGATTACCCGTATCTCGAACGCGAGGATATCCTTGAGGCATTGCGATATGCCGCTTGGCGTGCACAGGAACGCGAGATCGAGCTTCCCGTCGGCCGATGAAGCTACTCGTCGACATGAATCTTTCGCCCGGTTGGGTGACTTTTCTGTCGGCAGCGGGTTTTGAGGCGGTCCATTGGTCGGCTGTCGGCCGATGCTTCAGATCATGAACTTCTGAGCTGGCTGCCGCACACGATCACATCGTTCTGACCAGCGACTTGGATTTTGGCGCCATACTGGCAGCCACGAGGCAGCTTCGACCGAGCGTGTTGCAGGTCCGGAGCGACCTTCTTACGCCCGAGGCGATCGGTGGTGCGGTCCTGGCGTCAATCCGACAGGCGCATCAGGAACTCGCCGACGGCGCGCTGCTGTCAATCGATGCGGTGAGGTCGCGGGTTCGGATTTTGCCCCTGCGTGGCCCGCAAAGTCCATAGTTCGCCGCGTCTGACATCTGCGTGAAAGACGCAATTCGGCCGCGGCCGGCTGCCAGATTGCGCCGGCTGCGTGTTATCAGATCGCGGGAATTACGCCGGAGACTGACGAATTCGCACCTGGAAGACCAGTCTGAGTCAATCGGCTAAGCGGTCAGGCGACGCCGG
>DASUPI010000435.1:0-5646 GCA_036281135.1 Rhodoplanes sp.
AGACCGCGGCGGCGGTCCAGGCCGCGGCCGAGGATCGCCGCATGATGAAGGCGCATGTGCGCATCCAGATGGGCGGCATCGCCGGCGCGACCGAAGCCTATCGCAACGACCCGACCCCGAATCTCATCCTGCTCGAGACGGCGAGGCGCGGCGAGGATGTCCTGAACCGCCTCGACGAACTCGCTCAGGTCTGCGATCTCGACACCCGCGTCATCGTCATCAGGCATCTCGACGACGTCATCCTCCGTCGCGAAATCCTGCGTCGGGGGGTCAGCGAATATCTCGTTGCCCCGGTCGGGCCGCTCGACATCGTACGGGCGGTGAGCCGGTTGTTCGGCGCGCCCGACGCCCGGCCGCTCGGCCGCGTTATCGCCGTGGTCGGAGCGAAGGGCGGCGTCGGGGCCTCCGCCATCGCCCACAACATCGCCTGGGCGGCCGCACGCGATCTTGCGATCGAGACCGTTATCGCGGACCTCGATCTCGCTTTTGGCACCGCAAGCCTCGACTACAACCAGGACCCGCCGCACGGCATCGCCGATGCGGTGACCTCGCTCGATCGGGTCGACGCCACCTCTATCGATCGCCTGCTGTCCACATGCAGCGGTCGTCTGCGTCTGCTTGCGGCTCCGGCGACCATCGATCGGGTCTACGAAGTCGCCGCGGAGAGCTTCGATCCGGCGATCGATGCGCTGCAGGCAAGCGCGTCCTGCGTGGTGCTCGACGTGCCGCATGTCTGGACAGCCTGGAGCAGGCGGATTTTGGTCGGCGCCGACACCATTCTCATCGTCGCGGCGCCCGACCTCGCAAGCCTGCGCAACGCCAAGAACCTGATCGAAATGCTGCACCTTGCGCGTCCGAATGATCGACCCCCGCTGTATTGCCTCAACCAGGTCGGCGTGCCGAAACGGCCGGAGATCAAGCCGTCGGATTTTGCCAGCGCGCTTGCGGACGAGCCGGTCGCGGTCATTCCATTCGAACCGCAATTGTTCGGCGCCGCCGCCAATAACGGGCAGATGATCGCGGAGGTCGCCTCCGCCCACCGCGTCGCCGACGTGTTCCGCCATCTCGCCGAAACGGTTGCGGGTTGCGCCGAAGCGAAGAAGGGGCGAGCAACGCTTGCGACGCCGCTGATGGGCAAGCTGTCGCAGCGGTGATGAACGGGGGTCCCGAGTGGAGATCGTCGTGTTCGGAAAGCGGGCGAGGCCGCCTGTCGGGACCAGCGAGCCGGTGCGGCTTGGTCCGCGGCCGACGGATCCGGCTGATCTCGGGCCGGTTGCGCTCGCTCCTGCCATGCAGGACGGCCGGGTTCCGACGCTCCCGGACCAGCGGTCGGCCACTCACTCACCCATTGCCGAAGCGCGGTGCTCTGATTCCTATGCCGCGACCAAGAACACGGTTCTCCGCGCGCTCGTCGACGCGATCGACCCCGCCGAGATCACCCCGCTCGACGCCGAATCCAAGCGCGAGGAAATCCGCGATCTCGCGAACGACATCATCGTGATCAAGAACATGGCGATGACGATCGCCGAGCAGGAGGATCTGCTCGAGGATATCTGCAATGACGTATTCGGCTCCGGTCCGCTCGAGGCTCTGCTCGCGCGGGACGGGGTCGCCGCGGTGATGGTGACCGGGTCCGGAGTTGTGTCTATCGAGGTGGCCGGCGAGTTCGCGGATACCGGCATCCGCATCCGCGACAAGCAACGGCTTCTCGATCGCGTGATCCGGGCGGCGCGCCGGCGCGGCGACGCGCTCAGGATCAATCACATCACCGACGTTTCGGGGCTCGACGGCGACGCGATCGTCACGCAGGACCTGTTCGTGTTCGACCTGATCGGGCAGGACGCCGCGGGTCGCCGGATCGGCCGCTCGACCGTAACCGGACGTTCCCGCTTGTGGCGGCGTGCGCGCGTTTTCGGCGTGGACAAGCGGCTTGCGGCAGCGATCGGCACGGCGCTCACAGGGGCAGACTATTAGATCGGCGGCACGAGCCGGGTCGCCGCACCGTGCCTTAGCTCAGCGCGACCTCGAAGCCGCGCCTGACGCCGGGGCGCGCCATCATCGTGTCGTACCAGCGCCTGACCTTCGGAAAGTCGGCAAGGTCCACCTTGTGGCGCGCGTGCCGCCACGCCCAGCCGACGATCGCGAAATCGGCGATCGAAATCTCGTCGGCAAAGAACTCGTGATCGGCAAGCCGCCGATCCATCACGCCGTAAAGCCTGCGTGTCTCCTTCATGTAGCGTTCGAGCCCGTAGCGGCGGTCCTGCTCGCTCTCGACATCCAGGAAATGATGGACCTGGCCCGGCATGGGACCGAACCCGCCCATCTGGAACATCAGCCATTCGAGCACGGGGACCCGCGCGCGCAGATCGCGCGGCCAGAATCGGCCGGTCTTCTCGCCGAGATAGATCAGGATCGCGCCCGATTCGAACACGCTGATCGGCGCTCCGTCCGGGCCGTCCGGGTCGACGATGGCGGGAATCTTGTTGTTGGGGCTGATCTTCAGGAAAGCGGGGTCATGCTGCTCGCCTTTGGAGATATCCACGACATGCACCCTGTAGGGCAGCTCCATCTCTTCGAGCGCCACGCTGATCTTGCGGCCATTCGGGGTATTGAAGGCGTACAGCTCGATCGCCATGCCGGGCTCCTCGTGTTGCGGGTGCGCGGATGCCGCGTCGCGCACCGGATCGGTCATTCGGCTCCCTGCCAGCGTCCATGCCGGTGGCGAAGCCTTCAAGTTGGAAGAACGTCGTGTTAGCAGGGGCGGTTGCACATTGGAAACCTGCTCATGCATTCGCCTCTCGTGAAGCGCGGCGGCGCCGCCGTCCCGATCTGGTTCGTCGATCAGGCGACGTGGCCCGTCCTGCGCGCGCAGTTCGACGACAAGGCCGTGGCGTTTGCGACCGCGTCCGGGTTCGAGCCGAAACCCGAGCGGCATGTCGTGCTCCCCGACGCCGCCGGCGGTATCGCCGCGGTGCTGGTCGGCTGCGACGAGGCGGAGGCGCCGGGCCGCGATCCGTTTTCAGCCGGACGGCTGCCCGGCGTATTGCCGCGCGGCGTGTATCGCTTCGTCAATGCCGCGCCGGACGATGCGCGGCTTGCCGCGCTCGCCTTCGCACTCGGCGCTTATCGCTTCGGCCGCTATCGCTCGGTGTCGGAAAAGGACGTGCGCCTCGAAATTCCGGACGGGGTCGACGGCGACGATCTTTCGCGCATCGTCGAGGCGGTATATCTCGCCCGTGACCTGATCAATACGCCGGCCAATGACATGGGGCCCGGCGATATCGAAGCTGCGGCGCGTGATCTCGCCGCGCGTCACGGCGCCGAAATCCGCACGTTCGCCGGCGAGGATCTGCTCGCCCAGCACTTTCCCCTGATTCACGCGGTCGGCCGGGCGGCGGAGCGCGCGCCCCGCTTGATCGATCTTGCCTGGGGCGACGAGGCAGCGCCGAAGGTCACGCTGGTCGGGAAGGGCGTATGCTTCGATTCAGGCGGCCTCGACCTCAAGAACGAGACCGGTATGCAGCTCATGAAGAAGGACATGGCAGGAGCAGCGACTGTGCTCGCGCTCGCGCATATGGTCATCAGCCGCGGGCTGCGGGTGCGGCTGCGCGTGCTCATTCCGGCCGTCGAAAACGCCGTGTCCGCCGCCGCGTTTCGGCCGCTCGACGTGTATCGCTCGCGCAAGGGCCTCACCGTGGAGATCGGCAATACGGACGCGGAGGGCCGGCTTGTTCTCGCCGATGCGCTGGCGCTCGCGGATGAGGACGGGCCGGAACTGCTCGTCGATCTCGGCACGCTGACCGGAGCGGCGCGCGTCGCGCTCGGGCCGGACCTACCGCCCTTCTACACCGAGGACGAGGCGCTCGCCGCCGCGCTCTCCTGGCACGCCGAGTCCGAGAACGATCCGCTGTGGCGGATGCCGCTGTGGCGGCGCTACGATTCGATGCTCGAATCGAAGGTGGCCGATCTCAACAACGTGGCGTCGGGCGGATTTGCCGGCTCGATCGTCTGCGCGCTGTTTCTCCGGCGCTTTGTCAGCAAGGCTGCGGCCTGGCTCCATATCGATATCTATGGCTGGACTCCAAGGGGGAAGCCGGCGCGCCCGGAGGGCGGCGAATGCCAGGCCGCGCGCGCGCTCTACGCGCTCCTGTGCGAGCGATATGGATGAATTTTTTATCATTCCGGGTCGCCGCGCAGCGGCGAGCCCGGAATCCATATTCACGGCGAGAGTTATGGATTCCGGACAGCCGCGCTTCGCTTGGCTTCCGGAATGACCGAGCAAATTCGACGCGCAACTGAAATGTCCATGTTCGATCCGCGAATAACGCCGGCCCGGCCCGATCTTGCGGCGAAGCACCTCGAAGGGCAGGTCGCGGCCGAGCGATATGTCGAGGGGGTGCTGCGCGAGGTGGTCGAGGCCCAGGCGCCCCTGCGGCGCACGCCAGAGCCCGACGCGCCGCTCGACACCGAGGCGCTGCGCGGCGAGCGCGTGACGATCTACGAGGAGGATGGCGAGGGCTGGTGCTGGGGCCAGCTCCTGTCGGACGGCTATGTCGGGTGGCTGCCGCAGCAGGCGCTCGCGCCGCCCGGGCCCGACCCGACCCATCGGGTCGCCGCGCTGCGCACCTTCGTGTTTCCCGGACCCTCCATCAAGCTTCCGCCGGTCACGGCGCTCTCGCTCGGGAGCCGCGTCGCGGTCGCGCGCCTCGACCGGGGCTTCGCGTGGCTCGCCGCGGGCGGCTGCGTCCCGGCGCAGCACCTTGCGCCGGCCGATACGAGCGAGCCGGATTTCGTTTCGGTCGCTGAGCGGTTTGTCGGCGTGCCCTATCTCTGGGGCGGCAAGACGAGCCTGGGACTCGATTGCTCCGGCCTCGTTCAAGTGTCGCTCAACGCGGCGGGGATCGCGTGTCCGCGCGACAGCGACATGCAGGAGCGGGCGCTGGGCGCCCCGCTCGGAACGGGTGAAGCGACCGCGTTCCAGCGCGGCGACCTGATCTTCTGGAAGGGCCATGTCGCGATCGTGCGCGATGCCGATACGCTCGTGCATGCCAATGCGTTTCAAATGGCGGTGGTGATCGAGCCGATCGCGGAAGCGGTCCGGCGCATCGCCGCAGCCGGAAGCGCAGTGACGAGCGCCCGGCGCCGCTGAGCCGCCCTCGCGTCATTCCTCCCGCAGCAGGTCGGGCAGCCGGTCGCGATTGAGCGCGATCCATTGCAGGGCGATGATGAGATAGCCGTTGTGGATCGTGCCCTTCCCGAGCGCGTCGAGCGCGTCGTCGATGCGCACGCGGATCGGCCGCGTCTGCTCGGTTTCGTAGGCCGCGCCGGCATGCGCCGGCGCCTTCGATGCGTCCACCGCGGCGATATAGATGGTGGCATGCTCGTCGAGAATGCCGGGCGCCGGCATGAAGGTGAAAATCTCGCGCAACGCGCGCGGCGCGACTCCGATCTCCTCCACGCATTCGCGCTGTGCGGCGGCGACGGGCGCCTCGTCGGGATTGACATAGCCGGCGGGGATCTCGACCAGATCGCCTCGTCCCATCCGCAGGTGGGCCGCGAGGCGGAACTGGCGGATCAGCACGATCTCGTCGCGATCAAGATCGATCGCAACCACGCCGACGGTGCCGCCGATATGCAATAGATCGC
>DASUPI010000436.1:0-10867 GCA_036281135.1 Rhodoplanes sp.
GCAGGCTGTCCGGGCGGGACGGGACATGGCTCGAGCACAGAGAAGCCCGCGGGAGCGCCGCGAGCCCGCAATGGGTGCGCCTGCCGCACCGTCGAGCGATTCCATGAGCGCAAAGCCTGGTCCGGCCGCGGCCGGCGCGGAGGCGGACGCCCGCCCGCGTCGCAGCGGTCCCCGGAAACCGGCCGGTCGCCCCGGCGCTTCCCGCGCCGGGCAGCTTGCGGCCGCGCTCAAGCGCAAGCGGGGCGGACGCCGGCGTAGCAGCGGCGGCTCGGGCGGCCGTTCGCGGCTCAAGCGGCTGGTGTACTGGCTCGCGGTCGCGGCGCTGTGGGCGGTGATCGCCGGCGCCGGCGTGATCGCCTGGGTCGGCATGCATCTGCCGCCGATCCATGCGCTCGAAATCCCCAAGCGTCCGCCCACCATACAGGTCATCGGACTCGACGGCCGCCTGCTCGCGACGCGCGGCGAAATGGGCGGAAGCGCTTTGCCCCTGTCCGAAATGCCGGTCTATCTTCCGCGCGCCTTCATCGCCATCGAGGACCGGCGCTTCTACTCGCATTTCGGCATCGACGTGGTGGGGCTTGCACGCGCGCTCTTCGCCAACCTCGCTCGCCGCGGCATTTCGCAGGGCGGATCGACCATCACCCAGCAGCTTGCGAAGAACCTCTTCCTCAAGCCCGAGCGCACGCTGATGCGCAAGCTCGAAGAAGCCATTCTCGCGGTCTGGCTCGAACGCAAATTCACCAAGACGCAGATTCTCGAACTCTATCTCAACCGCATCTATTTCGGCGCCGGCGCGTACGGGGTGGAAGCCGCCGCGCAGCGCTATTTCCGCAAGTCGGCGCGGCAGGTGACGCTGCCCGAGGCCGCGCTGCTGGCGGGACTCGTCAAATCGCCTTCGCGCCTGATGCCGACCCGCAACTATGACGGCGCGGAGCGACGCGCCCAGCTCGTGCTCGCCGCCATGTCCGACACCGGACTGGTGACGGAGCGCGCGGCCAAGGCCGCGATGCTGCAGCCGCCCAAAGTGGTCAAGACGGGAAGCGGCTCCGCCGCCTATGCCGCGGACTGGGTGATGGACGTGCTCAACGACGTGATCGGGCAGGTCGAAGACGATCTCGTCGTCGACACAACGCTCGATCCCGCCATGCAGGCGACGGCCGAGAAGGCGATCGTCGAGATGCTGGCGCAGCGCGGCGAGAAATTCGGCGTCGAACAGGCCGCATTGGTCGCGATGACGCCCGAGGGCGCCGTGCGCGCGCTCGTCGGCGGCCGCGATTACCAGGAAAGCGTGTTCAACCGGGCGGTGACCGCCAAGCGCCAGCCGGGCTCGGCGTTCAAGCCGTTCGTCTTTCTCACCGCGATCGAGCGCGGCCTGACGCCGGACAGCGTCCGCGAGGACAAGCCGATCGCGCTCAAGAACTGGAAGCCGGAGAACTACAAGCACGAATATTTCGGGCCGGTGACGCTCACGCAGGCGCTCGCGCTGTCGCTCAACACGGTCTCGGTCCGGCTCACACTCGAATTCGGACCAACCGCGGTGGCGCGCACGGCGTACCGGCTCGGAATCGTCTCGAAGCTCGAGCCGAACGCCTCGCTCGCGCTCGGCACCTCGGAGACCTCGCTTCTCGAACTCGTCGGCGCCTATGCGCCGTTCGCGAATGGCGGCTACGGCGCCTTCCCCCATGTCGTCGAGCGGGTACGCAACGCCGATGGCAAGGTTCTCTATGCGCGCGCGCCGCACGTGCGTAACCGCATCATCGAACCGGGCTATGTCGCGATGATGAACCAGATGATGCGCGAGACGATCCGCATCGGCACCGCGCGGCGCGCCGAGCTTCCCGGTTGGCCGGTCGCGGGCAAGACCGGCACGAGCCAGGATTTCCGCGATGCCTGGTTCGTGGGCTTCACCGGCCGGCTCGTGACCGGCATCTGGTTCGGCAACGATGATTCCTCGCCGACCAAGAAACTGACCGGCGGCAGCCTGCCGGTCGAGGTGTGGACGAGGTTCATGAAGGCGGCCCATCAGGGCGTGCCGCTCGCCGATCTGCCGGGCGCGATTTCGTCGCCGTTCTTTGCACCGCCGGCGCCGGTGCCCGCCGCTCCGTCCGCGGCCGCACGTCCGCCGCGCCAGGAGGCCGGCGTCGACGGGTGGTTGCTCGACCGGCTGTTCTCGCCGCGCTGATCCAACTCAAGAGCGCGGCTTGAACGGGCGCGTCCGCACCGTCCGGGTCGCAAGCCACAGCAGCAGGGTGAGGCATCCGGCGGCGGCGATGCCGATGATCATGGGCCAGGCGCTCGCCCCGAGCGAATGGCCGACAAGCGCGCCGACGATTGCGCCGACAGTCTGCTGGACGGAGCCGAGGAACGAGGACGCCGCCCCGGCGCGTTCGGGGAAGGGCTGGAGGGCGCTCGCGATCGACAGCGGCAAGACAAGTCCAAGGCCGGCGAGATACACCATCATCGGCGCGGCGAGGGCGACGACCGACGAAGGGGCGAAGCCGACCCCCGCAACCAACAGCAGCCCGCCGGTCGCCAGCGCGCCGGCGCCCAGCCCGATCGTGCGGTCGAAGCCGCGGCGGGTGACGAGCTTCGCCCCGATCAGCGTCCCCGCAATGAAGCCGAGGCTGGTCACGCCGTAGAACAGGCCGAACGCCAGCGGCGACAGCCCGTACAAGCCCTGGAGCACAAAGGACGAGCCGGAGATATAGGCGAACAGTCCCGCATAGCTCGCCGCCGCGATGCCGAGATGGGCGAGAAAGCTGCCGCTCTTTCCCACCACGACATAGGAACGCGCGAGAACGACCAGCGGGTGGCCGGGCGGCTTGTGCCGCCGCGCCGTCTCCGGTAGCAGGCGCCACACGACCACGATCGCGGCAAGTCCCGCGACGAAGATGAGAATGAAACCGGAGCGCCAGCCGAAGCTCGTCTGGGTGAAGCCGCCGATCAACGGGGCTACGATCGGCGCCACCCCCATGATCGCGCCCATCAGCGATAATTCGCGGCCGGCGCGCGGCCCCTCATAGAGATCGCGGACGATCGCGCGCGTGAGTACGATCACGCCGGCAGCGCCCGCGCCCTGGAGCGCGCGGGCGGCGATCAGAGCGCCGATCGACGGCGCGACGGAGCACACGAGCGTCCCGACGCAGAAGATCACGAGCGCGGCGCTGAGCACCGGCTTGCGGCCGAGCCGGTCCGATACGGGTCCGTAGACGATCTGCCCGACCGCGAAGCCGATGAGATAGACGGAAATCGTGAGCTGGACCTGAGCCGCTGACGTCCCGAGCGCGGCTTCGATCGCCGGCAGCGACGGCAGATACAGATCCATCGCAAGCGGCCCGAGCGCGGTGAGCAGCGCCAGCAGCGCGGTAAGCGCGAACGTGTCGGGAGAAAGCATCAGAACGGAGCTTTGAATTGCATGACGCGTGTGTGTCATACGCGGGCTTGACCCGCGCATCCATCTTGAGAAGCACTGCGCCTCCGGGAAGATGGATTGCCGGGTCACGCCCGGCAATAACCGGATGTCTCAATGTCCGACGCTTGATGTCGGGCTGTTCGATGCCGGACTGCTCAATAGTCCGCCATCGCGCGTCGGCGGTTGGCGCGGAAGGAACCTGCCTCGTCGGGACGCATGCCGTAGCGATGCAGGTCGGCGCCATTGAGATCGAGCCAGACCTTCGCGCGCCGCATGTCTGGACAGATGCGGTCGAGCAGCCGCCAGAACCGCGCCGAGTGGTTCATCTCAACGAGATGCGCCACCTCGTGCGCGGCGAGGTAGTCAAGCACGTGGCGCGGCGCGAGAATGAGCCGCCACGAAAACGAGAGCGCGCCGGTGGTCGAGCACGATCCCCAGCGGCTGGTCTGGTCGCGGATGCTGATGCGCTTGAGCGTCAAGCCGAGCCGGGCGGCATAGGCGCGCGCGGCGGCTTCGAGATCGCGTTTGGCCTCGCGATGGAGGAAATCCCGGATCCGGCGTTCCATGTGCAGAGGATCGCCGGCGACGCATAGAAGCCGCTCGCCGTCGCCATTGACCTCCGTCCAGACCGTCCCGCGCGCCATGCGCCGATGCACCACGCGATGGGGAACTCCGCGCAACGGCAGAACGGTGCCGGACGCAAACGGCGCGGCGGCCGGCATCCGGCACAGACGGGTGGCGATCCAGCCGCCATGTTTCCGCGCGAAGTCGCAGGCTTCACGCAACGTGCCGCGCGGCGGCATCGTCAGCACGACATCGCGTGTCGCCGCTTGAATCCGCAGCGTATAACGGCGCGCCTGGCGATGCCGGCGAAGGCGTACGAGGTAGATTTCCTCGTCGAAGATCACTTCGATCGCCTGGGGCTCGCTGGGACGGCGATAAAGCATAGCGCGCGACCGCATGGACTTCCTGTTCCGGCCTGATTTGCAGGCGGGATAGTGCCATATTCGCACTCCCTTGCAGCCCCCACCCCTTCGGGGCGGCGCCAGCGCGACATGTGGTTGATGTCGCAGGAGCCGGCTGCCAGATATGGGGCCTCAAGAGATGAACCGAGGTTCACTCCTAGAAGGCCCAACCGCGCTCGGAATCAGGCAAAAATTGTCTGCTTTTCCAGATGCTTGAAGCGAACGTCACAAATCTCTTGCAAGCCGGGCCGTTTCGGCCCGTAGCCGCTGCTTCGCCGGGCTCTTTCCGAGCAAAAAAACCGGCTCGGCGGCATGCGCCGCATCATTTTTTCGCTGACTATGTCTCACGTCATCTGTCGCGAACACATGATCGCGTTCCGCGTGCGCGCAGCCTGCGCAAGATTGTCCGTCTTCTCCATTCAGGCGCGCGCGGCGTGTGCGGAAACGCTTCGGAAGCAGCGATCAGCAAGGCGCATCGCCAACCAAGAACGTCCGCGAGCGGAGCGCAGATGCGCATGTCAGCCCTGCAGCCCTTGTACGATCGGCAGGCGCGCGGCGCGAATGGCGGGAAGCAGTCCGCCGATCAGTCCGACGATCAAGGCGAGCGCCAAACCCTGTCCGATCAGAGCCGGCGTCAGCTTGAAGCTGAACACCACCTGCGTGAATCCCGCGCCGAGCGTGGAGGCGGTGAACCCGTCGAACACGAGATATGTCGCGACGGCTCCGAGGACGCCGCCGATCCCGGCCAGGAGCAGAGACTCGGTGAGCGTGCCGACAAAGGCGGGGAGGCCGCCGAAGCCGATCGCGCGCAGCGTCGCAATCTCGACCGAGCGCGCGGCGACCGAGCTGTACATCGTGTTGAGCGCCCCCGCGAGCGCGCCGAGCGCCATGGCGATCGCAAGCGGCCAGCCGAGTTTCTGGATGAGATCGGAGGTCTGCGAGGACTGCTCGGCGAAATAGTCCTGCTCCGATTTCACGTCGAGCTTCAGACGCGGATCGGTGTCGGCGTAGCGCTTCAGTTCGGCCAACTCGGCCGGACCGTTGATCCGGGCGCGGACCGTCTGGAACACGTTGTTGCGGTTGAACAGGCTCTGCACGACCGGCAGGTCGCCCCAGATTTCCGACTCGAACACGCTTCCGTCCGCCGCGAACACGCCGACGACCGTCCACTGGCTGGTCAGGAACTTAACCCGCTCGCCGAGGTCGAAGCCCTGAAACTGGCTGAGCAGGCTTTTGCCGACGACGATCTCGTTCGCGCCGGGATTGAACATGCGCCCGGCGACGAGCGTGACGTCCTTGCGGAGAGCGGCGCCTTCCTCGCCGATTCCACGCAACGGGATATTGGCCTTGGTCTGGCTCGAGCGCTTGATGCCGTCGACGACGATATAGAGCTCGGCCGACACCAGCGGCTTCCCGTCGGGGCCGCGGGCGACGCCCGGGCCGTCCTCGATCAGCCGGACCTGCTCGCGCGCGATGCTGCTGTTGATCTCCGACTGGGAGCCCCCGCGCAGCACGATGGCGATGTCCGCGGCCCCCGCGCTCTTCAATGTGCGCTGAAAGCCGTTCGCCATGGCGAGGAAAGACAGCAGCACCATCACGACCAGGGCGACGGCGACGACGGTGGAGAGGGACAGCCAGAAGCGCTGCGGGATGCTCCGGATATTGATGGCCGTGACGGCGACGATTTGCAGGAGAAGCGCGCGCATGGCTCAGCCCCGCCCCATGGCGTCGGCGATCTTCAGGCGGAAGGCGTGGATTGCCGGCGCGAGGCCGGTCGCGAGCCCAAGGCCGATCATCAGCACGAGCGCGGTCGCGAGGATCGACGGGCCGAGGGAAAGGTTCGGTACGAAATTGGCCATGCTCTCCCGCATGTTCATCGTGGCGACCGCGGCGAGGGCGATGCCGGGAAGGCTGCCGATGAGCGCGAGCAGCAAGGTTTCCCCGAGCACCAGCCGCAGCACCCGTCCGCCGGAAAAGCCGAGCGTTTTCAGCACGCCGATTTCGCGCGTGCGTTCGCGCACGGCCATCACCATGGTGTTGCCGACGATCATCAGGATCGTCACGAAGGCTGCTCCGACCACCAGTTGCATGATGAGCGCGATGTTGCCGAGCTGCGCCACGAACGCCTTGTTGAAGGCCTTCTCGGTATCGGTCGCCGTCTCGAAGGAGGAGTTGGCGAATCCTTGGTCGATTGCTTTCGCGACCCGGTCGTTGACCGCGGGCGAGGTGGTCTGCAGCACCAGCCAGCCGATCGTGTCCTTGCCGAAGGAGCGGGTCTCGTCGAAATAGTCGTATTGAAAAAGCATGAGATTGGTGTCGGCCTGCGGCTTGCGGTTCTTGAATATGCCGACGATGGTCATGTCCCAGCTGCGCGAGCCGTTCTTCTGCGAGAAGATATTGCTCGCAATCGGCACGCGGTCGCCGACCTTCCAGCCCCATTTCTTCGCCAGGGTTTCGCCGACCAGCGCGCCCGTGCGCTCGCGAATGAAGGCGTCGCGCATTTCGGGCGTGAAGTCGTAGTTGTTGTCCACGACTTGCAGATAGGTTTCCGGCTGGACCGCGAAGACGATCAGGAAGTTCTTCGGGTCCTGAAAATACCCGCCGAACCAGTTGGCGTGGGTCGCCAGACGCACGCCCTCCATCGCGCGCACGCGATTGAAATAGGCGATCGGCAGCGGCTGAGTGAAATTGATCTTGTTGACCACCACCAGCCGGTCGTCTTCCGCCACCTGCTCGCCGGCGTTGAAGGCGTGCTCGAAAGCGGTGAGCACGCCGAAAATGGCGAAGGCGATCAGGATCGACACGATCATCAGCACCGCCCGCAGCTTCTTGCGGAACAGGTTCTTGCGGATGAGGACGAAATCGTTCACGCCGCGAGCTCCTTCTCGACGAAATGCCCCTTGTCGAGGTGGAGGGTGCGGCGCGCATAGCGCGCTGCGGCCGGATCGTGCGTCACCATCACGATGGTCTTGCCGAGGTCGCGGTTGAGGATGCTCAGCATCCCAAGGATTTCGTCGGCCGAATGGCGGTCGAGGTCGCCGGTCGGCTCGTCGCAGAGCAGGAGCTTCGGGTCCGACACGATCGCGCGGGCGATCGCGACGCGCTGCTGCTGGCCGCCCGACATTTCGCGCGGATAATGCTTGGCGCGGTCGGCGAGGTTGACGATCTTCAGCGCCGTCGCGACATGGTCGCGCCGTTCCGCCTTGTGCAGATTGGTGAGCAGCAGCGGCAGTTCGACGTTCTGCGCTGCGGTCAGCATCGGCATGAGATTGTAGAACTGGAACACGAATCCGACATTGGCGGCGCGCCAGCGCGCGAGTTCGCCTTCCGAGAGCGTATCGATGCGCGCGCCGGCGATGTGGATCTCGCCGCTGTCCGGACGGTCGATCCCGCCGAGCAGATTGAGCAGCGTCGTCTTGCCCGATCCGGACGGGCCCATCACCGCGACGAAGTCCTTGGTGGGGATCGTGAGGTCGAGCCGGTCGAAGATGCTGATCGCCTCCTTGCCCTTCACGAAGCCCTTGGAGACGTGGAACAAACCAACGAGCACGTCGGACATCGACATAAGTTCTCCGGTGTGAGCGAGAAGAGGCGACTACTGCGCGGACGAGGTCTTCTCGCCGGCGACGCCGCCGCCTTCGAGAAATGTCACCTTGACCGCCATGTCCGGCAGGATGCGCGGGTCCTTCTGCCGGAACCCGATGCGCACGCGCACGGTCGCCTTTTCGCGGTTGGCCGTGGGCACGATGGCGATGACATAGGCCGGGATCGTCCAGTCGGGATAGGCGTCGAGCACGGCGGCGACGGCGCCGTCCCTATGGACGCGGCCGATGAAGGCCTCGTTCACGTCCACCTCGATCTCGATCGAATCCATGTCGACGATGGTGCAGATTCCGGTACGGGTGAAACTGCCGCCCGCCGACAGGGGAGAGATCATCTCGCCGGGCTGTGCGCTGCGGTCGACCACGACGCCGCCGAACGGCGCGCGGATGCTGTGCTGATCGAGCACCTCGCCATAGCGCTGGGCTTCGAGCTTCGCAGTCTCATGCTGGGCGCGCGCCTGGTTCAACTGGGCGCGCAGCACATTGACCCGCGCTTCGGATCGGGTCATGTCGGCTTCGCTCGCAAAACTCTTCTGCGCGAGGCTTTGGGTGCGTATGTAAATGCGCTCCGCCTCGCGGAGGTCGGCCGCGATGGCGGTGACGGCCGCCTCCGCGCCATTGGCGCGCGATTGCGCCAAAGCGACGTCGGTCTCGGTCAGCCGGCTCTTGATCCGGGCGAGGACCTGCCCGGACTCGACGACCATGCCTTCCTCGATCAGCACCTCGGTCACCTTGCCGGTAATCTCGGCGGCGACCGTCGCCTTGCGGCGCGCGACGACATAGCCGGACGCGGCAAGCCCGCCCGGACGGGTGCGCTGGACGGCGGCGGAACGCTCGGGAGCGGCCGGGCGCGGTGCCGTCTCCGCGCTCGCGGCAGCCACCGCAGCCCCGCGACCCGCGTCTTGGCGAGGGAAAACGACCCAGAGGGCGGCGCCCGCGACAAGGAGCGATCCCAAGGCGGCCAATGTCCAGACCGGATACGCCCGTGCGCGCCGCGGCTTCGTGGCCTTGTCCCGGTTGATCGCTAGGGAATTGAGCAGCTTGGTCCGATCGTCCATGTCTTGCTCCGACAATCGCCGATCGAGCGATGCCGACTTACCATTGTTTGACCGTTCCAGCGAACTGGAAAAGCTCCGCGTTTACGTGAGACTTATCCGCCGAACGCGACGATTACACGTTAATTGCGTCGAAAGATGTGCTTGGTGAAGTAGGGTTGTCACTCACTGCGACAAGCACGCTATCCACCAAGACGCGCCCCGCCGGGCACGTACGAGTGACCGCTCCTCACGGATTAGGAGGCCGCATCGCATACCCCTTGATCACAAGTATCTTTAATACTAAGATGATTAGTATGTAAAGGTAATCTTGGACCATGTCAATCGCGGCCGTGACCACACGCGATCAGCGGCTTCAGGAACTCGAAGCCGCGATCCGGGAATCGAGCAGACTCGGCGTCGTTTTCAGCAGCGTGGTGGCGGAACGTCTCGGGATTTCCGGCAGGGATCTCGAGTGCCTCGACATGATCGTTCTGAAAGGCCGCGTGACGGCCGGAGAACTCGCGGGCGCGACCGGACTGACGACAGGAGCGATCACCGGCCTGATCGATCGGCTGGAAAAAGCCGGTCTGGCGCGGCGCGAGCGCGACGAGCGCGATCGCCGCAAGGTCTTTGTACGCCCGCTTCCGCGCGTCGCGACGGACATCATGCCGCTCTATGCATCGCTTCAGGCGCGAATGCGCAAGCTCATGCTCGAACTGTCCGATCAGGAGATCGAACGCCTGCTGGCGTTCTTCTCGGCATCACGCGACGCCCTGTTGAGCGAGATCGCCGCGCTGAGGTCCGCCCGCGTTACCGAGAGGCGAGCGGCTTCTTGCAACGAGGACTGATGGCCCGACTGATTTGGCGAGGGATGTTCCATGGCCTACGAGCTTTACTACTGGCCGACGATCCAGGGGCGCGGCGAGTTCATTCGCCTCGCGCTGGAAGAGGCGGGCGCGCGCTATGTCGATGTCGCGCGTGGATCGAAGAAGGAGAGCGGCGGCATGCCGGCGATGCTGGCGCTGCTCGACGGCGATCAGATTCCCCGCCCGCCCTTCGCGCCGCCGTTTCTGAGATCTGGCCGGCTTGTGATCGGCCAGACCGCGAACATCCTGATGTTCCTCGGAGTGCGGCACGGGCTTGCTCCGGCCAACGAGGCGGGGCGGCTGTGGACCAACCAGCTCCAGCTCACGATCGCCGATTTCGTCTTGGAGATTCACGACACCCACCATCCCGTCGGCTCGAGCCTTTACTACGAGGACCAGAAGGGGGAGGCGGCCCGCCGCGCCAACGATTTCCGCGAAAACCGCGCGCCGAAATACTTGGGCTATTTCGAGTCCGTGCTCGCGCGCAATGGACGCGGAAAACATCTGGTCGGCGGTTCGCTCAGCTATGCGGATCTCTCGCTGTTCCAGGTCGTGGCCGGGCTGCGCTATGCCTTTCCGCAGATGACGAAGCGCCTGGAGCGCAAGCTCCCGCACACCGTGGCGCTGCACGAGCGCGTGGCCGCGCGCCCCCGTATCGCCGCCTATCTTTCCTCCGACCGGCGTCTGCCGTTCAGCGAAGAGGGCATCTTCCGGCGCTACCCCGAGCTCGACGGGTAGCATCGGCAGGATAGGTTGAGCGAAGCGAAATCCATCGGGCGGCAAGCACAGGGAAGGCGTGAGTTTTGCGCGGCTGAAACGACGCTCTCCGCTGCGGGGAAGCGCTTACTAGTTCATCGTTTCCGAAGTTCGAATCATATCAGGCGGCCTGGTCGAGCTTGTAGGACCAAGTGTGGACGACGGGATGGCGGTTGAATTCATCCATTGCGGCCATGATGCGATCCTTCAACTGCTGTTTGGATGCGAC
>DASUPI010000437.1:0-2931 GCA_036281135.1 Rhodoplanes sp.
CCCCGAAATGCCGGCGCCCGCCGCGTAGAAGTCGGCGGCCGACCGCGTTCGGTTCGCCGCCCAATAGGTGATCAGGAGCGTCGCCGAGGCGAAGATCAGGAACATCACCATGGCGGAGATGTTCGGCACGCCGGGCGCCGCTGCCTCGGCCGCGCGCGCGCCTGGCGCGCTCGCGAACAGGAACAGCATGACGGCGGCGATGCCGGAGCGCAGGCGCGACCTCATTCGACTTTCTCGATGATCTGCCGCGTAAGCGCGTCATACTCGGTATTGGCGCGGTGGACGTAGAGTGCGGTGAGCGCGAAAGCGGCGACGATCACGAGGAGGCCGACCGGTATGCCGAGCGTCATGACGCCGCCGATCGATACGCCCAGCCATTGCGGCGCAAAGGCGACGACGGCGATGTAGCCGAAATAGATGATAAGCGTCGCCGCGGTGAGCGCCCAGGCGACGCGCGCTCTGCGCGCGACGAGCCTCTGGAAGTGCGGATCCCGCCTGATCGCATCGATCATAGCTGCGTTCGCGCGCACGACATCCTCTTGTCAGTTTCGCCTCGCCACGGGGCGCAATCCGGCCGACCTCCGCGCCGACCGGCGCCAGACACCGGACGATAGGTCATTTGCACGACGGAGCAATAGCATTTCGCACGGACAGGTCGGAGTGTTCGGCGGCTGCGGCGCGCCTGAAGCGTCGGCTGGTCCCGACCAACGTTAAAGGACGCCGCCGGCTGGCGAGCGCGGCGGCGTCCTCGTTACGCACTACACAATGTCTGCCGCGGCGGTGACCGCGGGTTGCGCCTTCCGATCACTCGGCCGGCGCCGCTTTCGCGATGGCTCCCATGGTCGCGCGACGCTCCATTTCCTCGAAGGCCGCTTCGGAGGCCTTCTCCGGCTTCAGGAGCGACACCACGATGCCGATCAGGAACGCGCCGGTCATGGTGATGATGCACGGGTTCTTGAGCGGGAAGTACCACCACTTGCTCATGATCATGTCCTGGTAGGCCTTGACATCGGCTGCGGTCACGCTGCCGCCGACCTTCGGACCAAGCAGGTCGAACTGGATCGTGGGGCCGAGATAGATCAGCACCAAAGTGCCGATCGCGCCGAACACGATGCTGCACACCGCGCCTTCCGTGGTCAGCTTCTTCCAGAAGATCGCGAGCATCAGCGCCGGGAAGTTGGCCGAGGCCGCGATCGAGAAGGTGAGGCCGACCATGTAGGCGACGTTCTGGCCCTGGAACACGATGCCCAACAAGATCGCGCAGACGCCGAGGATGATCGACGCGATGCGGGCCACCTTGAGCTGCTCTTCTTCCGAGGCCTGCCCGTGTTTGACGGTGCTGACCCAGAAGTCGTGCGACAGCGCGGCGGCGCCGGACAAAGTCAGGCCCGCGACGACCGCGAGAATGGTCGCGAAGGCGACGGCGCAGATGAAGCCGAACAGAGCCGATCCGCCGAGCGCATTGGCGAGCAGCGGCGCCGCCATGTTGCCGCCGCCGCCGGCCGCCAGGATCTCCTTCTGGCCGACCAGCACCATCGCGCCGAAGCCGAGGATGAAGGTGATCAGATAGAAGCCGCCGATCCAGATCGTGGCCCACACCACGGACTGGCGCGCCTGGGTCGCGTCCGGCACGGTGTAGAACCGCATCAGGATATGCGGCAGGCCGGCCGTCCCGAACATCAGCGCGAGGCCGAGGGAAACGGCGTCCCACGCGCCGGTGACGACCTTGGTGCCCGGCTCGAGGACCTGTTGGCCGTAGCAGAAAAGTTGCGAGCCGGACGCCGCATTCGGATCGCATCCAGTCTTTGCGGCCTGCGCGAACAGGTTGGTCGGATTGAAGCCGAACTTATACAGCACCATCGTCGCCATCGCGACCGCGCCGCCGAGCAGCAGGCAGGCCTTGATGATCTGCACCCAGGTCGTCGCGATCATGCCGCCGAACAGGACATAGGTCAGCATCACGCAGCCGACGATGACCACCGCGACCGTGTAATCGAGGTTGAACAAGAGCTTGATGAGCGTGCCGGCGCCGACCATCTGGGCGATCAGATAGGTGAGCACGACCGACATGGTGCCGATCACCGCGGCGATGCGGACCGGCGTCTGCCGAAGCCGATAGGCGACCACGTCGGCGAAGGTGTACTTGCCGAGATTGCGCAGCGGCTCTGCGAGCAGGAACAGGATGATCGGCCAGCCGACCAGCCAGCCGGTCGAATAGATCAGCCCGTCAAAGCCGTTCATCGCCACCAGGCCGGCGATGCCGAGGAAGCTCGCCGCGCTCATATAATCGCCGGCGAGCGCCAGGCCGTTCTGGAAGCCGGTGATGCCGCCCCCGGCCGCGTAGAAATGGGCCGTCGTCTTGGTGCGCTTCGCCGCCCAATAAGTGATGCCGAGCGTCGCCGAGATGAAGACGAAGAAGAAAACGATCGCAAGGGGATTGGATGCACCGCTCATGACTTCCTCCCGGCATGGATCGTGGCGGCGCTCACCGCCTCGGCAACGATCCGGTCGTAATGGTTATTGGCCCAGCGGACATAGATGAACGAGAGGATCCACGCGGTAACGATCACCAGCGCGCCGAGCAGGATGCCAAGACTCAGACCGGGATTCAGGAGGATGGAAAGCAGCGGCTTGTTGAAGGCCACCAGCATGATGAACCCGAAATAGACCACCAGCATGATGGCCGTCAGAATGACCGCAAGCCGGAAGCGTTCGGCAGCGATCTTGTGCATTGCAGACTCGTCAAGGCTCATGAAACTTCCTCCCTGTGTATGCATCGCATCTCCGAGAACCACCGCTCTCGAAGATGCCTGCAATCTCTTTTGCCTCGTTCTTAAGACCGCCCGCCGGAAAAGAAAATTAGCAATTAGGTGGTGCTGCCGGTCAGGATTGAACTGACGACCTCTCCCTTCATCACACTGACGCTTTCGC
>DASUPI010000438.1:0-5336 GCA_036281135.1 Rhodoplanes sp.
CGCACCCCCGCCGGCATTGCGCCGCTCGACGAGGAAGCGTGCGCGTCCGTGCTGAAGGGCAACGACCGCATGGCGGGGCAGGCGCTGCGCGTGCTCGGCGTCGCGGTCGGAGAGGCGGGCGGCGATCCACGCGATGAGCGCGACCTGGTCTGGCTCGGTCTCGCCGGGATCGCCAACCCGATCCGGCCGAGCGTGCTTCCCGCGCTGAGGCAGCTGCGCAAGGCCGGCATCCGTCCGGTGATGATCACGGGCGACCAGACCGCGACCGCCTTCGCGATCGCTCGCGACCTCAACCTCGCCAATGGCGGCGAGTTGAAAGTGCTGGAGGCCGGACAGATCGCGGGGCTCGCGCCCGGCGTGCTGACGGCGCTGGCGGCGCAGCCGCAGGTGTTCGCGCGCGTGAGCCCGGTCGACAAGCTGAATATCGTCAGAGCGCTGCAGGTCGACGGTCACATCGTCGCGATGACCGGGGACGGCGTCAATGACAGCCCGGCCTTGCGCGCGGCCAATGTCGGCATCGCGATGGGCGGCGCCGGGACCGATGTCGCGCGCGAGGTCGCCGATATCGTGCTTGCGGGCGACGACCTCGACGGCATCGTCGAGGCGATCCGGCTCGGCCGCGCCACCTACGCCAATATCCGCAAGGTCCTGCGCTATCTCGTCTCGACCAACGCCTCGGAAACCTTCGTCATGCTGGGCGCGGCGTTGTTCGGCGGCACGGCGCCGCTGACGCCGATGCAGCTCCTATGGCTCAATCTCGCCTCCGATCCCCTGCCCGCGCTTGCGCTCGGCCTCGAGCCGCCCGAACCCGACGTGCTCGACGAGCCGCCGCACGATCCGCGCGCCCCTATTCTGAGCCCGACCGACTTCCGGCGCATTCTGCGCGAAGGCGCCGTCCTCGGCGGCAGCGCCCTCGCCGGCTATCTGCTGGCGGGAGGCGCAACGGGGGCGGCAGGGGCGCGCACGATCGTCTTCCACGGCCTGACCCTCAGCCAGAACGTGCACGCCATCTCCTGTCGCTCGGAGACGCACGGCATGGAGGAATCCCTCTTTCGCGCGTCAAACCCGGCTCTCTACGGCGCCGTCGCGGCGTCCGGCGCTCTGCAGCTCGCCGTCCAGCTTTTTCCCATGACCCGGCGCCTGTTCGGCCTCACGCCCCTCGGGCTTGGCGAGGGGATCGGCATCGCCGGCATGGTCATCGCAAGCACGGTCGCCAACCGCTTGATCGGCTATCTTGTACACGACGATCTAAGCCCCGCCGGCCGTCGATGAGTTGAGAGGCGAACAATGCCGCGCGACATGATCTTCACCTCCGAATCGGTGACGCCGGGCCATCCCGACAAGCTGTGCGACCAGATCAGCGATGCGGCGATCGACGCCTTCCTGCGCCGGGACCCCGCCGCGCATGCCGTGGTCGAATGCGCGGTCGCGACCGGCGTCGTCTTCCTCGCCGCGCGCTTCGCCGCTGATGGCGTGATCGATCTGCCGTCGCTGGCGCGCAAGGTGATCGCCGATGTCGGTTATGTCGAGGGCGGCTTCGACGCGCGCAACTGCTCGATCCTGACCAGCCTCGTCGAACTGCCGAGGAGCATGCGCCAGCCGAACTGCGTGAAGCCCGACGAGAAGGCGATCGAGTCCTGCCTCGCCCACGACCAGGCGAACGTGTTCGGCTATGCCAGCCGCGAGACGCCCGAACTGATGCCGCTGCCGGTCAGCCTCGCCCATCGGATCGCGCGGGCGCTCGATCGCGCGCGTCCCGCTCTGCCGTGGCTGTCGCCCGATGGCAAAACGCAAGTCTCGATCGAGTATCGGGACGGCCGACCGGCGCGCATCCACGCCATCGCGCTGACCGCCGCGGTGTCGGCCGATGCGCCGATCCGCCAGGTCGAAGAGGGCCTGCGCGCGGTCGTGACCAAGACCTTTGAGGAAGACGGCATGCGGCCCGACGGCCGGACGGAGATCCATATCAATGCCGGCGGCCCTTATGAAATCGGCGGGCCGGCGCGTCATGCCGGCCTGACCGGACGCAAGAACGGCATCGATACCTATGGCGAAATCGCTCGCCATAGCGGGGCGGCCCTGTCGGGCAAGGATCCCTCGCGCATCGATCGCATCGGCGCCTATGCCGCTCGCCATGCCGCCAAGAACATCGTGGCGGCGGGCTTGGCCGAACGCTGCGAGGTGCACCTCGCTTATGCGATCGGCCGTACAGAACCTTTAAGTCTATCGGTCGCGACCTTCGGGACCGGCGTGATGTCGGAACCAGACATCGCCGATCGCATCGAGCGCGCGGTGGATTTCCGCCCGGCCGCCATCATGCGCCGCTTCGGCCTGCGCACGCAGCCGGCGCTTGCCGGCGAGCGAGGATTTTACCGGCCGCTCGCGGTATACGGCCATTTCGGACGCACCGATCTCGACCTTCCGTGGGAGGCGACCGACTTGGTCGACGCATTGCGCGGTTAGGACCGCGCCGGGCGATACAGTACGTCCGAATCGACCCGCCGCAAGTCCATCACGCCGGTGAGCATCATCGTGATTTCGAGCTCGCGGCGGATCAGCTCGAGCGCGATGGCGCAGCCCTTCTCGCCCATTGCCGCGAGTCCGTAGAGATGGGCGCGTCCGATCATGCAACCGCGCGCGCCGAGCGCGAGCGCCTTCATCACATCCTGACCCGAGCGAATGCCGCCATCGAACAGGACCTCGATACGGTCGCCGACGGCGCGCGCGATCTCGGGCAGCACGGCGATCGAAGCCGGCGCGCCGTCGAGTTGCCGTCCGCCGTGATTGGAAACGACGATCGCATCCGCGCCGACCGAGACCGCGGTCCTTGCGTCATCGACGTCGAGAATGCCTTTGATGACGAGTTTTCCGGGCCACAGATTGCGGATCCACTCCATGTCGCGCCAGTTCAGCGTCTGATCGAAATGCTCGTTCGACCACTCGCCGGCGCCCATCATGCTCACGCGGCCCTTGTTCAAATAGGCCTCGATGTTCCCGAACGTCTTGCGCTCGCTCATGAGCACGCCATAGGCCCAGCCGGGTCTGGTCGCGACGTCCCATAAATTGCGCAGCGTGAGCCGCGGCGGCACGGTCAGCCCGTTCTTGATGTCGGCATGGCGCTGGCCCCGCAGCGGTAGATCGACGGTGACGACGAGCACGGGGCAATGCGCCGCCTTCGCCCGGTCGATCATCGCCTGGCTGAAGCCGCGGTCGCGCAGCACATAGAGCTGGAACCAGAATGGGCGGCGGGTCGCCGCGCGGATGTCCTCGATGGTCGCGATCGACATGGTCGACAGGCAATACGGAATGCCGGCGGCCTCGGCCGCGCGCGCCGCCAGAATCTCGCCCCCGCCGCGCAACAGACCGGTCAAGCCGGTCGGCGCGATCGCGAGCGGCATCGATACTTTGTCGCCAACCAATTCCGTCTCGAGGGAGCGGCCGGTCGTATCGACGAGGACGCGCTGGCGAAAACGAAGCGCGTGCAGTTCGTCGATATTGGACCTGAGCGTGATCCCGTCATAGGAACCGCTCTCGACATAGTCGAACAGGACGCGCGGCACGCGCCGTCGCGCCAGCCTGCGCAGATCGGCGATATTGGTGATCGGCATCAAGTCGATGCGCCCCCTGCCCCGCGCCCGGGAGCTGTTAAGCGACGCTGCGGTGGAACTGCCCCGTATTGCGATAGCGCCACAGATAGGACGGGACAATTGTCTCGACGGACCGCGCCTCTATGCCCAGCCCCTCCAGCGTGCGTCCCTCGCGCAGCGCAGCGTCGGACACGACATTGTCCTGCTTGAGGAGCTCGACCTGGTCGGGCGTCAGCAGCGGCGACGGCAGGTACTGCAGGAACTGGCCCATGAGCCTCGCCACCCAGAACGGAATCGGTAGAAGCAGGCGGCGGCGCTCGATCGTCGCGAGCACGAACTGCATCAGCTCCTTGAAGGTGAAGACTTCCGGTCCGCCCAGCTCGTAGATCGTGCCGGGCCTGGTCTCGTTCGCGACCGCCTTGGCGACCGCCTCGCCGACATCGCCGCCGAACACCGGCTGGAAACGGGTTTGTCCGCCACCCACCAGCGGCAAGAAGGGCGACATGCGGGCCATTCCGGCGAACTTGTTGAAGAAGGCGTCGTCCGGCCCGAAAATGACCGAGGGACGGAAAATGACGGCCTCGGGGACGGCTGCGAGCGCCGCCTTTTCGCCAAGCCCTTTGGTGCGGGCGTAGCGGGCGGTCCCATTCTCATCGGCCCCGATCGCGGACACATGGATCAGGCGCGCGCCGTGCGCGGCCGCCGCACGCGCCACCAGTTCGGCGCCCCCCGCATGCACGGCCGCGAAGCGCTGGCGGCCGCGCTCGAACAGCAGCCCGACCAGATTGATGACCACCGCGCTGTCACGCACCGCCGCCTCGACCGAAGCGGGGTGGCGGAGATTGGCCTGCACCGCATGGATCTGCCCCACCCGGCCGAGCGGCTGCAGACGGCCCGCGAGATCGGGGCGGCGCACGGCGGCGCGGATGCGATAGCCCTGCTTGGCGAGCGCCCGCACCACATGCCGGCCGAGAAAACCGGAGGCGCCGAAAATCGTGACAAGCATGTCGGAGTTGGACAACGCGGTCATGGCCGCCGCTCCTTAGAACGCAAGGAAGGCTGCGCCGCATAAGCCGGGCGCGGTCGCAGGCGGCATACAAGATCGGTCCAGCCCTGTATAGGGGCGAATGGCCGCTCGCGCGCGGCCTCAAGGCCTCGATCGCAGTCCCAATCGCGGCCCGCTCGGCGCGGCCGCTCCGGCCCGATCGCCGTCGCGCCGCTCGGAAGTCCGCCGATGGCAATCGGTGCGCGGAGGCCCGGCCGGCGTTGACAAGGGGAAAACGCGGCCCTTATCTCTGTCGCGAGGCCCAGGTGGCGGAATTGGTAGACGCGCTGGTTTCAGGTACCAGTGGTGAAAGCCGTGGAGGTTCGAGTCCTCTCCTGGGCACCAAATGACCCTCCGCAGACATCTCTGGGCGTCCGCACACGTCCTGCTAAAGCTTCACAGCGCAATGAAAAAATGATACATTTTCGGCTGTGAAGGTCCACCGGCGTCCACCGACAGCCAGAGAATTTGTTGGTATCAATGTTGGCATTTAGCACGTCGGCTGGCGGCCTGAACACTCGATACCAACACGGCGGGACTTGAAACGATGCCTCTGACTGATACCGCTGGGGTGCGGCACGGATAATTGAGACACCCGGCTGAGGTAAATTGAACCTCAACCGGAGTGTTACACATGACGAGTGATGAAGGGCTCAAGCCCGAAGGGGCGCCGGAGCGCTCCCCCAAAGCTGGCGTAGGCGCCC
>DASUPI010000439.1:0-14625 GCA_036281135.1 Rhodoplanes sp.
TCTGCCGGTGATCATGGACCCGGTCTACGGCTATCAGGCGGTCAATGTCGAGGCGCAGTCGCGCAGCATTTCCTCGATGTTGAACTGGATGAAGCGCATGATCGCGGTGCGCAAAACGAGCAAGGTCTTCGGTCGCGGCACAATGACCATGCTGCGCCCCACCAATCGTTGCGTCATGGCCTATCTGCGCCAGTACGGACAAGAGGTCATCCTGTGCGTCGCCAATCTGTCGCGCGCCGCCCAATCCACCGAGATCGATCTGTCGCCGTGGCGCGGACGGGTTCCGGTCGAAATGCTCGGGCGGTCGCGTTTTCGACGGATCGACGAGATGCCTTTCGTCGTTACGCTCGCGCCGTATGGGTCTTTCTGGTTCCTGCTGACCGAGGAGGCTGGCATGGCGAGCGCGGATACAATTGGCTCGCGGGAATGGGTCACCGTCGTTCTGGAACGAGGCTGGCGCTCACTGTCGGAGGGGCGGACGGGCCACCAGTTCGAACGCGAAGTCCTGCCCGCCTTTCTCGCCACCCGCCGCTGGTTCGCCGCCAAGGGTTCGCAAGCCGGCGTGCCGCGCGTCAACGCGGTGCTCCCGTTCGGGGAAGGCGACATGCCGCCGGTGCTCGCCCTCATCGATCACGTTTCGCCGCGCGGTTCAGCCCGCTACGCCTTGCCGCTCGTCGTCAGCTGGGGAGAGGTCGACCGCGCGAGCGCGCCGCCGGCGTCCGTGATCGCGCCGGTGCGCCAGACCCACCGCGAAGGCGCGCTGATCGACGCGGTCGCCGAGCGTGACTTCATTTCCTCCATCGTCCGCGACATTCACGCCGGCCGCGTAGTGTCCGCCACGGCCGACGTCCAGCTGGAGCTGCGCCCGACCGCCCGTTTTGCGACGCAGCAATTGCCGCCGATCGCTCATGTCCGCGCCAGCGGGGCGGAGCAGTCGAATTCGACGGTCATCATTGACTCCTCCTTCGTGCTGAAATTCTATCGCCGGCTGTCGCCGGGGACGAACCCGGAATTGGAGATGGGGCGCTTTCTTACCGACGTCGCCGACTTCCCGAACACGCCGGCGCTGTTGGGGACGATCGAATTGGTCGAGCGCGGCGGGCGCTCGGCCGTCGCGGTGCTGCACCGGTTCATCGAAAACCAGGGCGATGCGTGGTCGCACGCTGCGAGCTACCTCGACCGGTTCCTGGCAGAAGCGAGCGTACTGCCGGATATTCCGGCTGCCGGCGATGCGCATGCGGCCTATCTCAATCGCGTGCGCCAGATCGGCCGGCGCACCGGCGAACTGCATCTCGCGCTCGCCAGCAGCACCGAGGATCCCGCATTTGCGCCAGAACCGGTCACGGCAGAGGACGTCGCGAACTGGACTTCGGGGCTTGTGAGCGCGGCGGAGGCGATGTTCGAGGAACTCGCCCGCTGTTACGACCAACTCGGGCCGAGGGCCAAGCCGATCGCCCGCACGCTGCTGGCGCGCCGGTGGGAAGCCGTCGAACAGATGCGGGCCTTGCTGCCGCCCGAGATCGATGTCGACAAGGTGCGTCAGCACGGGGACTTTCATCTCGGCCAGATTCTGATCGTCAAGGACGACGTGCATATCGTCGACTTTGAAGGCGAGCCGGAGCGCCCCTTCCAGGAGCGGCGGCGCAAGGCCCCCTCGGCCCGCGACGCGGCCGGATTTATCCGCTCGCTCGACTATGCCGCCACCGCCGCCCTTCACCGAATCCTCGAAACTGCGGTGGAGGAGCCCCAGCGCCTCTTGCAGGTACTTGACTCTTGGCGCAATGCAGCAACGGATGCATTCCTTGTGAGCATGCGCAATACGGCCGGCGCGAGCAGGCTTTGGCCGCAAGATGCGGCCCTGGCCGACCGCCTGTTGCGATTCTTTGTTTTGGAAAAGGCCGTTTACGAGGTGGGGTATGAATTTGCCAATCGTCCCGACTGGGTCCATGTGCCGCTCTCCGGGCTGTGGCGGACTTTGTTTCCAGCGGAAAGCGCCTAGCCATGTATAACGTGTCCCCCGAAGCACTGGCCATCATCGGCGGTTATCATGCCGATCCGTTCCGTTATCTTGGTTCGCATTTCGAGCATGGGACGCACGTGGTGCGTACCTTTTTGCCGGGGGCGCGCGAAGTGCATGTGCGCTTCAAGGATGATCAGGAAGCGGAGCTCAAACGCATTCACGATTCCGGGCTGTTCGTCGGCCCGGTTCCTTCCGGCGCGCGCGACTATCGGATGAAGGTGCGCTGGCACGGCGCGGACTTCGTCGAGTTCGAGGATCCCTACCGGTTCTCCACCGTGTTGTCGGATCTCGACCTTCATCTGTTGGGCGAAGGCAACCACCTTCAGATTTACGACAAGCTCGGCGCGCATCCGATGGTGCACGAGGGCGTCCCGGGGGTCGCATTCGGCGTGTTCGCGCCCAATGCGCGCCGCGTCAGCGTTGTCGGCGACTGGAACTTTTGGGACGGCCGCCAGCACGCCATGCGGGTGCGCGGCAACGGGTTCTGGGAGATTTTCATTCCGGGCGTGACGACCGGCCAGAAATACAAGTTCGAGCTTCTCGGCTCGGACGGGCGCCTGCGGATCAAGTCGGACCCGTACGCCTTTTCGGCGGAGATGCGCCCGCTCACCGCCTCGATCATCGTCGATCCGGCGACCTTCCCGCCAATCACGCCTTCCCCCCCGGGGATCAACCGCTGCGACGGACCGATGTCGATTTACGAGCTCCATCTCGGCTCGTGGCGGCGAAACCCATACATGAACAATAGCTGGCTGACCTACCGGGAACTCGCCGAGCAATTACCCCCCTATATCGCCTCGATGGGCTTCACGCATATCGAACTAATGCCGATCGCCGAGCATCCGTTCGACGCGTCCTGGGGCTACCAGCCGACCGGCCTATATGCGCCGACCAGCCGGTTCGGCACGCCACAGGATTTCTGTATCCTGATCAACGCCTGCCACCGCGCGGGGATCGGCGTCATCGTCGACTGGGTCCCCGGCCACTTCCCCGATGACGATCACGGCCTCGCTCAGTTCGACGGCACGGCGGTGTACGAGCATGCGAACGCCATGCAGGGACGGCATCTCGACTGGAACACGCTGATCTACAATTACGGGCGAAGCGAGGTCGCCAATTTCCTGCTCGCCAATGCGTTGTACTGGCTCGATCGTTTCCAGATCGACGGCTTGCGCGTCGATGCGGTCGCTTCGATGCTCTACCTGGACTACAGCCGTCCGGAGGGCGGCTGGATTCCCAACCGATTCGGCGGACGCGAGAACCTCGAGGCGATCGACTTTCTGCGCCGCTTCAATACCGAGGTGTTCGGGCGGTTTCCCAATGCCACCACCCTCGCGGAGGAGTCGACCGCCTGGCCGCTCGTCTCACGCCCGACCGATATCGGCGGGCTCGGCTTCGGCTACAAGTGGAACATGGGGTGGATGCACGACACCCTGCGGTACATTTCCATGGACCCGGTCCACCGCAGATTCCACCACAACGACGTGACCTTCGCCATGCTCTATGCGTGGTACGAGAATTTCGTCCTGCCCCTGTCGCATGACGAGGTGGTGCACGGCAAAGGCACAATCTTCGGGCGGATGCCGGGCGATCAGTGGCAGCGGTTCGCCAATCTGCGCACCTACTACACCTTCATGTACGGCCATCCCGGCAAGAAGCTCCTGTTCATGGGCAGCGAGTTCGGGGAGGTCCGTGAATGGCACCACGACCACAGCCTCGATTGGCACCTCCTCGAATATGCAGAGCACAAGGGCATCCAGAATCTCGTGCGCGACCTCAATCACCTCTACCGGTCGACGCCCGCTCTGTATCAGCTCGACTCCGAGCCGGGTGGCTTCGAGTGGCTGATCGTCGACGACGTCGAAAACAGCGTGTTCGCCTGGCTGCGCCGGGCGCGCGACGGCTCGGTCTGTCTCGTCGCGATCAACTTCACCCCGGTCGCACGCTATGATTACCGCATTCGCGTCCCCTTCGCCGGCGGCTGGCGCGAGGTGTTCAACAGCGACGCCGCCATTTATGGCGGCGGCAATGTCGGAAATGGCGGACGGATTCAGGCCGAGGACACCGGAGCCGGCGGCGTACTCAGCTTAACGCTTCCGCCGCTGGCCGGAATCATCCTCGTGCCGGAGTTCTGATGCAGATCAGGCCAGGCTCGCCCTTTCCGCTCGGCGCGACTTGGGATGGGCACGGCACCAACTTCGCGATCTTCTCGGCGCACGCCGAGAAGATCGAGTTGTGCCTGTTCGATCGCACCGGGCGGCGCGAGCTCGAGCGCATCGCACTGCCGGAAGTCACCGACGATGTGTGGCACGCCTTCTTTCCGGAAGTCGTGCCCGGCCAAGTGTATGGATACCGCGTCTACGGCCCCTACGACCCCGAGCGCGGCCATCGCTTCAATCATCACAAATTGCTGCTCGATCCCTATGCCAAACGACTGATCGGGCACTTCGTTTGGAGCGACGCCCATTTCGCCTACCGCACCCGCAGCGCGCGCGCGGATCTGTCGTTCGACAAGCGCGACAACTCGCGCAGCATGTTCAAGTGCGTGGTCGTGGACGACGCCTTCACGTGGGGCGACGACCGCAGCCCGCACACGCCGTGGCACGAGACGATCCTGTACGAGGCGCATGTGCGCGGCCTCACGATGCAGCGCAAGGATATTCCTTCCGCCTGGCGCGGCAATTTCCGCGGGCTTGGTTCGCCCCAGATGGTCGAACACCTGAGTCGCATCGGCGTCACCGCCATCGAACTGTTGCCGATCCATGCGCATATCGACGAGCACATGTTGGCCGTCAAAGGGCTGCGCAATTACTGGGGCTACAGCTCGATCGCCTATTTCGCGCCCGAGCCCCGGTTCGGCTCGGCCGACTCCGCGCTCGAGGACTTCAAGGCGACGGTGGCCCAATTGCACCAGGCCGGGATCGAGGTGATCCTCGACGTGGTCTACAACCACACCTGCGAAGGCAATCATCTCGGCCCCACGTTTTCGTTCCGCGGGATCGACAATGCCTCCTATTACTGGCCGGTGCCCGGCGCGCCGCGCTATTATGACGACTTCACCGGCTGCGGGAATTCGCTCAACCTGACGCATCCGCGCGTGCTGCAAATGGTGCTGGATTCGCTGCGCTATTGGGTCGAGAAGTGCCACGTGGACGGTTTCCGGTTCGATCTCGCCACCACGCTCGGTCGCGGTCCCAATGGATTCGACCCGAACTCCGGGTTCTTCTCTGCGATCAACCAGGACCCGGTGCTGTCGCGGGTCAAGCTGATCGCCGAGCCGTGGGATGTCGGCTGGGGCGGCTATCAGCTCGGCGCCTTCCCGCAGGGCTGGTCGGAATGGAACGACGCCTTTCGTCGGACGCTGCGGTCGTTCTGGCGCGGCGACCATAATCAGATCCGCGAACTTGCCGCGCGCATGACCGGCTCGGCCGACCGCTTCCGCCATCGCCGGCGGCAGCCGCGCACCAGCATCAATCACGTCACCGTCCATGACGGCTTCACGCTTGCCGACCTCGTCAGCCATGCGCACAAGCACAACGCCGCCAATGGCGAGGACAATCGCGACGGGTCGGACGACAACCAGAGCACGAACTGGGGCGTCGAAGGCGCGACGAACGACAAGGATGTTCTCGAGGCGCGCCGCCGCGCCAAGCGCGGCCTGCTTGCGTCGCTCTTTCTCGCCCATGGCGTCCCGCTGATGCTCGCCGGCGACGAGGTCGGCAACAGCCAGAACGGCAACAACAACGCGTACTGCCAGGACAATGAGATCGGCTGGGTCGACTGGTCGAACGCCGGCCGCAAGGCCGAGGACCTGACCGACTTGGTCACGCAGCTCACCGCCTTGCGGCGCTCTTTTCCCCAGTTGCAGGGCCAGCGCTGGCTGATCGGCCATCGCGGCGGCGGCCACTACGACGTGCGGTGGCTGACCTCGCAGGGAACCGAAATGACGCAGGCGGATTGGGCGATTGCGGAGGCTCGCTTCCTATCCTACGTGCTGGCGCCGGTCGAGCCCACGGGCGTACCCTTATATGTTGTTCTCAATGCCGCGCCTGAGGCCGCCGAGGCCGTCTTGCCGAAATGGCCCGGTTGCAGCGCGTGGGCCCGAATCCTGGCTACCGTGGTCGACAATAATGACCTGGAGGACTGCAAAATCAAAGTTGGCGTCAAGCACTTGGCGCCCGCTCAGTCGGTTACCGTTTTCGCAGGGACGTCATGACGGCCTCTCCTTTGTTCAGCCCGCGGATGTTCGGGCCACAGCTTGATTCGAAAGGCGCGACGTTTCGGTTGTGGGCGCCCGCGGCGACCTCCGTCGACCTGGTGATCGGCGACGCGTACCCGATGCGCCGGCATAATGACGGATGGTTCGACCTGCGCGTGCCCGGCACCGGCGCCGGCGCGCGCTACATGTTCCGCATCGACGGCGACCTCGACGTTCCCGATCCGGCGTCCGCATTCCAGCCGGACGACGTCCACCGCGCAAGCGAGGTCATCGACCACGGTTACGACTGGACGGCGCACGAGTGGCGCGGACGGCCGTGGCACGAGGCCGTCATCCTCGAACTGCATGTCGGGAGCTTCACGCCGGAAGGAACCTATCGCGCGGCGATCGAGCGGCTCGACGATGTGGCCGCCGCCGGCTTCACCGCGATCGAGCTTATGCCGCTCGCCGACTTCTACGGCCGGTGGAATTGGGGTTATGACGGCGTGCTGCTCTATGCGCCCGATTCGACCTACGGCCGGCCGGACGATCTCAGGGCCTTGATCGATGCCGCGCACCAGCGCGGCCTGATGGTGTTTCTCGACGTCGTCTACAATCACTTCGGGCCGGAGGGAAACTATCTCGGCCGCTACGCGCCGCAGTTTTTCACCGACGCCGCTCACACGCCCTGGGGCTCGGCCATCGATTACGACGTTCCGCAGGTGCGCAACTTCGCCATCGAGAACGCGCTGCACTGGATCGCCAACTATCGTTTCGACGGGCTCCGGCTCGACGCCGTGCACGCCATCGTCAAACGCGGAACGCCCTCGATGCTCGAGGATCTGAGCCGCGCCGTCGGGGCCTTCGCCGAAGCGAATGATCGCCAGGTCCATCTCGTTCTGGAGAACGACGACAACACAGCCTCGCTGCTCGACCCGCGGGCCCCCGCGGCGCGCGGCAAGTATCGCGCCCAGTGGAACGACGATTTCCACCACGCCTGGCACGTGCTGCTCACCGGTGAAAGCAGGAGCTACTACCGCGATTACGCCGAGGCGCCGCGCCGGAATGTCGCGCGCACGCTCGCCTCGGGCTTCGCCTATCAGGGCGAGGCGTCGCCGCATCGCGGCGGGGCGGCGCGGGGGGAACCGAGCGCGCATCTGCCGCCGACCGCTTTCGTTTCCTTCCTGCAAAACCACGATCAGATCGGCAACCGCGCGCGCGGCGAGCGATTGGACCAGCTCGTCCAGGACCAGAGAGGCATCGAGGCCGCGCTCGCCATCATGCTGCTTGCCCCCTCGCCGCCCTTGATGTTCATGGGCGAGGAATGGGGAGCAGACCAGCCTTTCCCCTTCTTCTGCGATTTCGCCGGCGATCTGGCGGAGGCCGTGCGCAACGGCCGGCGCAAGGAATTCGCCGAGGAATACATCGCCGGGAATCCCGACGACATTCCGGATCCGCTTTTGGAACAGACCTTCCGCTCCGCCGTGCTCGACTGGTCGGCGCGCGAGAAACCGCGCCACAGCCGCCGTCTTGCGCTTGTCACGAAGCTTCTTGCCGTGCGCCGCGAACAGATCGTTCCGCGTGTCGCCCGCGGAATCGCGGCGGGAGAGGCGCGCTTCGCGGGCACGGTGCTGACGGCGCACTGGCCGGCCGACGGCGGCCGGCTGGCGCTCATCGCAAACCTGTCGCCTGAGCCAGCGCGCCGCGCGCAGGGCCACCCGGGCGTGCCGATCTGGGGCGAAGCGGCGTCTCCCGATCTGCGGCCCTGGAGCGTGTATTGGTCGTGGAGCGAGGCCTGATGCCGCCCGCCGTTCCGACCGCCACCTATCGCCTGCAGCTCACGGCGAAGTTCGGCTTCGCCGCCGCGGCCGACCTCGCCCCCTATATTGCCGCGATCGGCGCGAGCCATCTCTACGCCTCGCCTTTCCTGAAGGCGCGCGCGGGCAGCACGCATGGCTACGACATCGTCGACCACAATGCGCTCAATCCGGAATTCGGCGGGGATGAAGGGTTTGCTCAGCTCTCGCAAGCGCTCGCGGACAACGATCTCGGCCTCATTCTCGATTTCGTGCCGAACCATATGGGCGTCGCCTATGCCGACAATGCGTGGTGGCTCGACGTGCTCGAATGGGGACCGCGCTCCCCGCACGCTCTCTCCTTCGACATCGACTGGGAGACGCTGCCCTATCGACCGCAGGGCGGGATTCTCCTGCCGATACTTGGAAAATCCTACGGCGATGCGCTCGAGGACGGCGACCTCGCGCTGAAATACAACCCGAACGAAGGCACGTTCTCCGCCTGGTACTACGAACACCGTTTGCCCATCCGCCCCAACCGCTACGGGGAAATCCTCAAACATGTCGTCGCGGCGGCGGGCGCGACCGAGAAAGAAGCGGGACGCCGGCTGCTCGCCTTCGCAGGGCGCTATCCCGATCCCAATGCGCCGAGCCGCGAGCAGGCGCCCGCCTACAAGGCCGAGCTTGCCGCGATCGAGGGCGGCGCCGAGGTGATCGAGCGCGGGCTCGACGCCTACCGGCCGAGCGCAGCCGATCCCAATCGCATGCTGCTGCTGCACCGTCTGCTCGAGCGCCAGCACTACCGTGTGGCGCATTGGCGGGTCGCCTTCACGGAAATCAATTATCGCCGGTTCTTCGACGTGAACGATCTCGCCGGCCTCCGCGTCGAGGACTTGCCGACCTTCGAGGCCGCGCATCGCCGCGTGATGGCCTTGATCGCCAGCGGGCAGCTGCATGCGTTGCGCCTCGACCATATCGACGGGTTGTCCGATCCCGTCCAGTATACGCGCCGGCTGTCGCGGCTCGTTCGCGCGGCGCGCGATCCGGGCGCACGGGTGCGCCCCTTCTACATCGTCGTCGAGAAAATTCTTGCCGACGGCGAGTCGATGCCGGATCTGCCGGGCGTCGCGGGGACCACCGGCTATGACGTGCTCAACGTCATAACCCGCGTGCTGCTCGACGACTCCGGCCTCCTGCAGCTCGACAAGTTCTACAGCGAACTCGTCGGCGAACGGGAAAACTTCGACGATATCGTGCGCGTCTCCAAGGTGCGCGTGCTCGAGACGATGCTCGCGAGCGAATTCACCGTGCTGTGCCGTCTGCTCGCGCGGATCGCGGCCGGGCACTGGCGCAGCCGCGATTTCACCCTCGAGCGCTTGCGCGCCGCCTTGCGCGCCTATGTCGTGAATTTCCCCGTCTACCGGACCTATATCAGCGGCGGGACCGTCTCGGCGGGCGACCGCGAAACCATCACGCAGACGATCGCGAAGGCGCGCGCGAAGTGGTACGGCCCCGACGCCAACATCCTCGATTTCCTGGAGGAGGTGCTGACGCTCGATCTCATCGGGTCGGGGCGCAGCGGCTACAGCAATGCGCGGGTGCGGCGCTTCAGCGGCAAGGTGCAGCAGCTCACCGGGCCGGTCATGGCCAAGGCGCTCGAGGACACCGCCTTTTATCGCTATCACCGGCTCCTCGCGCTCAATGAAGTGGGCGGCGATCCCGCCCTGCCGGCGCTCACGGCGGGCGAGTTCCATCGGCGCATGCGCGCGCGCACCGCTTTCCCGCACGCGATGACCGCGACCGCGACGCACGACACCAAGCGCGGCGAGGATGCGCGCGCCCGCATTCTCGCGCTCGCCGAACTCGCCGAGGATTGGTCCACGGCCGTACTGAACTGGCAAACGTTGAATGAGCCGCTTGTGAGCCGCAGCCATGGGCGCACGCCTACGCCGGAGCATGAATACATGCTCTATCAGGCGCTGATCGGCGCTTGGCCGGCCGGGGGTCCCGACCCGGGATTCATCGAGCGCATGCAGACCTATGCGGTCAAGGCGCTGCGCGAAGGCAAGCAGGAATCGAGCTGGCACAATCCCAACGAAGCATACGAGACCGCGACGACGACGTTCATCGCGCGCCTGCTCGACCGCGAGAGCTCTGCGACATTCGTGCAGCAATTCGAGGAATTCACCCGCCGGACCAGCCTGATCGGCGCGCTCAACAGCTTGGCGCAACTCACCCTCAAGGCGACGATCCCGGGCGTTCCTGATTTCTACCAGGGCACCGAGTTCTGGGATTTCTCGCTCGTCGATCCCGACAACCGACGCCCGGTCGATTTCGACACGCGCCGGAGCGCGCTCGAAACTCTCTCGCCGAGCCCGGATTGGAGCGAACTCGCTGCGCAATTCCCGAACGGCTTGGTCAAGCTCGCACTGACCCACCGGCTGCTCGCCCTGCGTTCGAAAATGCGGGAGCTGTTCACCAGCGGCAATTATGAGCCGATCGAGGTCGAGGGCGCGCAAGCGCGCCACATCATCGCATTTGCGCGCACGCTGCGGCGGGATGCGGTGATCGTCGCGGTGGGCCGCCATTTCGCGCCGCTGACCGAGGGCGGGCGCCGCTGGCCGCAGCCAAGCGACCTCGACGCCGTCCTGAAGCTCGACGGCTACGCAATCAGCGAGAACCATCTTGGTCCCGGAGCGAATTCTTTGCGCGGACCGGTCCACGTCAGCGCGGTGTTCGGTGCGCTCCCAATCGCGCTGATGCGCGCTGTCCGCCGCCGCTGACGCGCGCGAACGCAGAGGTCAGACCAGCGCGTTTGATCAAGCGGCTGATGGCGCAGCGCCGGCTGGTTCGCCCCGAACGTGACCGCCATTAGCGCAAAGATCCGGTGGGAACCCATCCCGCACCGATCCCGTTCTTCAAGGGGTTGGAGACATCGATGGACGACTATGAACGCCGCGTGCGCGAACGCGCCTATCGCATCTGGGAAAGAAGAAGGCCGTCCGGACGGACGGGCCGATACGCATTGGGAGATGGCGCGCGAGCTCGTGGCGATCGAAGAAAACCAGGACACGGCGACCAAGCCGGTTCGGCGCGACGCGGACGATCCGTCGATCGCGGCCGACGAGATAGAGCCGGCGGCGCCCGCGGGAGCGGCGACCGGCGATCTGCCGACACTCACGGACGACGGCGAGCAAATCTACCCGCCCAATCGCGACGCCGAACGTCAAGCCGCCAAGCCGCCGCAGTAGAAACCGCAACGCCGAGGCGGCGGCGCGGGCAAAGAACATGGCATGGCGTCGCGCATCGAAGACTATGCCCTGATCGGGGACTGCGAGACGGCCGCGCTGGTCAGCCGCGGCGGCTCCGTCGAGTGGCTGTGCTGGCCGCGCTTCGACTCGGATGCCTGCTTCTCGGCGCTGCTCGGTGAACCGAAGCGCGGGCACTGGCGCATCGCCCCGCAGAACGAAGCGCGGATCACCCGGCGCTATCGCGACAATACGCTGGCTTGCCTTCGATCGCGCGATCAAGAGCGCTGAGGCGTTCGGCCTTGAAGGTTCACTCGACCGTTGGCGGGCGCTGCGCCGGCTGGTCGGGAATTTCCCCCAGGCCTTCTCGCATGTCGCGCTCGTCGACAGCGCCTACCTGTTTCTCAGCCGCCCGGGGCGGCTGCAGCAAGCGACGCAGCCGAAGCAGCCCGCCGTCGATGCCCGGGTGGTCCCGACCACGCGGCGCACCTGAAGCGTGTTATCAGGCGGCCTCCAGGCGCGCCAATTCCGTCTCGAATTCGAAGCACAATTGCGCTGCTTCGTCGCGCGGCAACCAGTTCGTCATCTGCGGGAAGATGGTTCGGTAAAGCGCGACGCGCCTCGGCTCCCAGGGAAGTTTCTGCGCCGCCCGCGCCTCGGCCAGAATCTTATATAGCTCGGCGCGAACTTCATCGGGATCGGCGCGGTACACGGGCGTAGGCGCGTCCTCGCCGAAAAGATCGGCCTGTTCTTCGTCGAGGAAAAGGTCGCGTTGGCGGGACAAGGCCATCTCTCGCACGCTGCGGAAGCGAATCGCTAAATCATGCGCGATTTTGCCGGTCCATGCGAGCAGCGCGTCCGACTTGTCCCCGTACCTCACGGGCCCGTTGCTCAGCCCGTGTTCTTTCCCCCAGGTTACGAAGACAGCGTTTCTTCCGCGGCGGTTGTGAATGCTCCAGCACTGCGGAGTTCGTCGGCGCTCCGCAGCGGGCTCGCGCAGATGCGGCCCAGCAGGTCGGCCTGCGCCGGCTCCAACGCGATATGGCGGCCGAGAACGTGCAAGAGGTCGAGAAGGTCGGTCGTATATTCCGGTAGCCAATGGTCCGGCTGAATGCCGTCGAGCGGCGAGGGCGGACGCCGGTCCCCGATAATGGGGCGGCTGCGGTCGCGGCGGCGATAGCTGAACCAGTGCCAGAGCACCTGTTTGCCGGACACCTCGTAGGCCCACATTTCCGGCGTGACGTTCTCCACATAGCCCTTGCCGATGTTCAGACGGCGTTTCGCCGGATCGTAGTCCATCGAGTCGGGCAGCGGCGCGGGCGCGGACGGGATCCCGCCGTCGGCTGGAATGTGTGGGGCGCATTCCTTCGGCAGGCGCGGGGCCTGCTTCGGCCGATCCGCAGCCGGATCGCTGAAGCGCTCGCCATAGCAATGCAGCCAGATCACTTCGCGGCCGATCGCGGCGGCTTCAGCGAATAGGCTCGCATCCGCGGTCAAGGAACGCGCAGTCCCGGTCGGACGAGATCGGGCGCGAACCCCGCGCGGTAAAGGCGGGATGCGCCATGACGGCCGCGACGTAGGCCACCTGTTTCCGGTCAGGCGCTGGCGGCGTGGCTTGCGAGAATGCTGTCGAGCCATTCCCGCACATCGGCAGGCCGCGCGAAGCATCCGGCTGCGTTCTTTGCGCGATGTCCGACCGAGAAGCCGATCCCGTGCAGGCCCGGCAACACGGGAAAGACCGGTTCATCGGTGGTGTCGTCGCCTATGAAGACCGGTCGCCGTCCGGCGAAGGGCGGAATAGCCATCAGCTCGACGACGGCGGTCGCTTTGCTGAACCCCTTCTGCTTGACCTCGACGACCGCCTTGCCCGGAAGGATTTCGACCGTCCCCGGCGGGGCGGTTGCGCAGATGTCCGCCACCGCCGCCCACACCGCTTCCCCTTTCTCCGGCGCGAGCCGATAGTGCAGAGCGAGCGAGTAGCCCTTGTCCTCGATGAGGATGCCGGGCCCGAGTTCGGCGATCGTCGCAAGCTTTCGTTTCAGATCGGCATTGAGCGACGGCGTGCGGTTCGGGCCCGAAGCTCCGCCGGGAAACGGGCGCAGCTCCGCACCATGTCCGCCGATCGCCGGAAGCTGGAGCGGCGCCAGCAACAGATCGAGGTCGTTGAGCGAACGCCCGCTCACCAGCGCCAATGCGCCGCCGGTTCGCGCAAACAGGCCGTGCAAGGTTCTGCGCAGGGATGGCGGGACCCAGACCTCGCGCGGCGTGGGCGCGAAATCGAGAATGGTCCCATCGATGTCGAGAAGGATCGCGACCTTGTCGAGGTCGATGCGCTCCTCGGGGATGATGTTCGTCACGGCTCCGACCGCCATCCTGTGCAACCGCTAATCGACGGAGGCGAGCGGACGCGCCACCGTTTCCAGCGGCTTGCGTTCCGCGGCAATCCCGAAACGCCACTGAACTCCCGCCGCCGCGACCATCAGCGCCGCGCCGGCCAGATAGCCGCCATACACGGCGGCGCGCGATCCGGTGTCGATCAACTCGCCGAACACCCAGGGTCCGGCGACGCCGCCGATCCCGGTGCCGATCGCGTAGAACAAGGCGATGGTGAGCGCGCGGATTTCGAGCGGAAAAGTCTCGCTGACGGTGAGATAGGCGGAGCTTGCTGCCGCCGAAGCAAAAAAGAAAATCAGCGTCCACCCCATTGTCTGCGTCTGGGCGGAAATCAGCTCCTGCTTGAACAGATAGCCGACGCCGGCGAGCAGAATCCCTGAGATCGCATAGGTGAAGGTGATCATCGGCCGCCGCCCGAGCGTGTCGAACAGCCGGCCGAGCAGCAGCGGCCCGAGAAAATTTCCTGCCGCGAACGGCAGCACGTACCACCCGACCCCTTGCGCGGACACGCCGTAGAAGTCGATCAGGATCAGCGCATAGGTGAAGAACACCGCGTTGTAGAAGAAAGCCTGCGACGCCATGAGCGTGAGGCCGACCAGGGAGCGCGTGCGATAGACCCTGAACAAAGTGGTCGCGACCTCTCCCAGCGGCGTGCTGCTCCGCGTTCGCAGTCGCACGGTCGGCAGACCCGCCCGGCTCGGAACGTGCTCTCCGTAGACTTGGCGTTCGATCCCGGCGATTACGGACTCGGCCTCGGCGACGCGGCCATGGGTCATCAGCCAGCGTGGGCTCTCCGGAATCCAAATGCGCATGAAGAAAATCACGAGCCCGATCGCGGCGCCGATCAGGAAGGCGAGCCGCCAGCCATATTCGGGATGCAGCACCGCCGGGTCCAGTACGATGATCGAGCCGGCCGCGCCCGCCGCCGCCCCGATCCAGAAAGAGCCGTTGATCAGCAGGTCGGTCCAG
>DASUPI010000440.1:0-2011 GCA_036281135.1 Rhodoplanes sp.
ATGCGAATCACGTCGGCGGTATTCGTCGCGAGCACGAGGTCCCAGAGTTCCCCGCTGTAGCGCGAACGGCCTTCGTCATCGCCGGCGAACACGAATATGAAGTCCCTGAGCCCCTTGGCTTTGAGCCGCGCCGCGGCCTGCACGACCACATGGTGGCCGCGGCGGCGAATGATGCGGCCCGGAACAAGAATGACATGCGTATCGCTCGTCGCGCCCCATGCGTTGCGCGCCTCCGCGATGCGCGCGGCGGTCACCAGTCCGGGATCGAAAGGCACGAGGTCGAGGGAGCTGCGAATCACTGAAATCCGCTCCCAGGGGACGCCGTTCCGATCGACCAGGAGCTCGGCAATCTGATCGCTGACCGTAATCACCCGGTCGCCACGGGCCATCACTGCGTTGTACCAGCGCTTGAAGATGTTCTGCTCGCGAAAGGCGGTGTAGCAGGTGGTGAGGAACGGCACGCCGCACAGGCGCGCTGCGAGCCAGGCGCTCCATCCCGACGCACGCCCATGCGCGTGAACGACATCGCAGGCGCGGTCACGGACGATACGGCGCAGGGCGACGGCGTTACGGGCAATGACGAACGGATTCTGGCTCGTCGTGTTGAGCCTGACAAAGGTCGCGCCGATGCGGTGAATTTCGCTTTCGAGGCGTCCGCCCATGGCGACGACGATCGGATGATGGCCGGCGCCGGCGAGAACGCGGGCGAGTTCGACGGCGCCTTCGTCCGCGGCGCCAGCATCGAGGGTCGGCACCACGATCAGCGCCGTAAGCGCGCGCTCAGGGCCGGCCGGATGATCGATGGCGTCCGGCTGATGCTCGGGCGCAAGCGTGCAATCGGCAGCAACCGCAAGCGCGCTCGGCTTTTGAGGCACCACTCACCTGACCCCTCGGCACGTCCCGCGCGGCGCATCCAACGCGCCATGCTGGTGCATGGGTATAGACCGCACGCGCCGGGCCGGCAATATTGCGGCCTGGGCGTGCACGATTCGCGGGCCGCGATACGCCCGAGCGGACACCCACTCGGTTGGAATGCGCGCCGTCTCGCATCCTGCCGCAGCGCTGCGGCAGTCTGCTCGTCCATCGCTGCGAAATCATGCGGCGATTTGGAGCAAAGGGCCTGACATATGGGACATGACTTGACGTTCATGACGGTCGGCGCCGACCAGAGCCAGCGCAGGATCGCGGTGCGCCGGCGCGAAGGCACGGGTCCCGGCCTGGTCTGGCTCGGCGGATTCTCGTCCGACATGAAGGGCACCAAGGCGCAGGCGCTCGACGATTGGGCGGCGCAGCACGGTCGCGCCCTGATTCGGTTCGATTATTCCGGCCACGGCGAGTCGAGCGGGGACTTCGACGAGGGCACCATCGGCCTTTGGCTTGAAGAAACGGTGGCCGTGTACACCGCGCACTGCCACGGTTCCCAGGTCCTTGTCGGCTCCTCGATGGGCGGATGGCTCGCGCTTCTGCTCATTCGCGAGCTGGTGCGCTGTAACGCGACCGCCCGCACGGCTCCGATCGCAGGCGTGGTGCTGATCGCGCCGGCGGTCGATTTCACCGAGGAATTGATCTGGAAGCGGTGCCCTCCCTCGGTGCGATGCGACCTGGAAACCAAAGGCGCTTGGCTCAAGCCCTCGCAATATGGCGAGACGCCGCTCCGGATCACCCGGCGACTGATCGAGGAGGGACGACGCCATCTGTTGTTCGGCGGACTGATCGAGGCGGGTTGCCCCGTGCGCATCCTCCAAGGCGTGAAGGACCCGGACGTGCCCTGGCAGCACGCCGTCGATGTGGTCGCCCGGCTCGCGCAGGACGATGTCGTGCTGACGCTCGTGAAGGACGGCGACCACCGTCTGTCGCGGCCGGAGGACATCGCGCGGATGCTGCGCGTCGTCGCCGAGTTCTGAGTGGGTCAAGGAGTCCATATGAGTCATAAGTCCGTGCGAATCCGCGGCATCTGCGCCGCGCTGATCGCCCTTACGATCGTCGCACGAATGTCGGCGGGCGAGGCCGC
>DASUPI010000441.1:0-4386 GCA_036281135.1 Rhodoplanes sp.
GCGCAAGTCTCGCGTTAATTACAGCGCAGCAATCGGATTTTGGCCGCTCCGGCCCGCTTAGCGTTTTACACGCGATCGCTTCGGATCTTCCCCAAAACCCGGCTTGTCGCGCCAATTGCAGGCGACTGCAATTGTCGCTCACCTTCGACAGACTGAGCTAGGAGGCCGACGATGCAAAAAGGCACCGTCAAATGGTTCAACCCCACCAAGGGCTATGGGTTCATCCGGCCGTCGACCGGCGAGAAGGACGTGTTCGTCCACATCTCCGCAGTCGAGCGCGCCGGTCTCAGCACCCTGAATGAAGGTCAGGTGGTCGAGTACGAACTCGTCACCAACCGCGGCAAAACATCCGCGGAGAACCTCAAGGTCGCATAAAAGCGACGAGCCGGTCATCCCGGCTTTGCGGGTGCTTGCCCGTAGCCCCCGGTTCCGGCCGGGGGTTTTTTGTTGCCTCACGCGCGCGCCTCGCAGCCGGCGATCTCCTGGTAATCCGGATAATAGCGCGCCGTCATGCGGCCGACATAGTGGCGGAGGTTGTCGTGCCGTTCGGCGGCCGTGCGGAGCGGCGTATCGAAGCGCGGGCACAGCGCCCCGCAGAGAAAGCTGAACAGGGTCGCATCGACGCCCGTCGGCGCTGCGCCCATGAAGAACGGCTTGCTCCCGAGATAATCGGCGCTCGCATCGATCGAGCGGGTCCCGAGCACCGCGATCTCCTCGCGGCTATGACGTCCGAACCCCTGCGCGTGCAAAGCGCTGCGGACCTTGCGGCGGATGATCGCGATCACCAAAGGCCGCAGCGGAGCGGGCGCCGGCTTGAAAAACTTGCGCGGCCCCTTGTCGAAATTCGCGTCATCCATCCAGCGCGCATGGACGATCGCCCAATAGAGGTGCTCCTCCGCCATCTTCTCGAACGCCCAGGCAACCGCGCGCTGTTCAGCCGACAGGCCGGCATCGAAATCGAATCCGTATTTCTTCTCGATATGCCAGCGGATGAAGGTCGAGTCGGCGACGAGGATCGCGCCATCGTCGATATAGGGCAGTTTGCGCTTGGGCGCCTTGCGGAAGCCGTTCGCGTCGGTCCGGAATTCGAGGCCCCCCATCTTCAGCAGCACGTCAACTTTTGTGACGAATGGGCTCGGATCGGGAAGGCCGAAGGCCGGTCCGAAACCGTACAGCGTGATCATCGCGGAGTCCTCAGCAGGTCGCTCAGGGTGCGTTCGCGGACGCGACAGGTCTTGTCGGCGGCGACGAACATGCGGCGGCTCTCAATCGCAAGGGGAGATCAGCATGTCAGGGTGATTGCTCGCGCCGGCGACTTTGCAGCGCCCGTCGACCACCGCAAGCCGGCCCTCGGCGAGCCAGCGCAAGGCAAGCGGATAGATGCGGTGCTCGGCTGCGAGCACGCGCGCGCCCAGCGTCTCGGGCGTGTCGTCGTCGCGCACCGGAACCGCCGACTGGACGATGATCGGGCCGGAATCCATTTCCGGAATGAGGAAATGGACGGAGGAGCCATGCAGCTTCACGCCTGCGGCGAGCGCGCGCGCGTGCGTGTCGAGACCCTTGAAGGCGGGCAGCAGGGCCGGGTGGATGTTGATCAGCCGAGCTTGCCAGCGCAACACGAACCAGGGGGTGAACAGCCGCATGAACCCGGCGAGGCAGACGAGGTCGATCCGCTGCGACGACAGTTCCGCATCGAGCGCCTGCTCGAACGCGGCGCGGTCCTTGCCGAACTTGGTGTGGTCGACGACCCGCGTCGCGACCCCCGCAGCGTTCGCCCGCGCGAGCCCGGCGGCGTCCGGGCGATTGGAGACGACGAGCGCGATTTCGGCGGGATAGGCGGGATCCGCCGCCGCCGATATCAGGGCCGCCATGTTCGAGCCGCGGCCGGAAATCAGGATGGCGACGCGCTTGCGCTGCATGGTCCTCTCGTCATCCCCCTACGTCCCGAGGGCGAGCCGCCCGGTATAGGCGACGCGCTCGCCGCCCGCCTCGACCACCTCCCCGAGCGGCACGACGCTGTGGCCGGCCTGCGCGAACGCCGCTTCGACTGCGCCGGCGCGGTTGGGGGCTGTGATCGCCACCATACCGACGCCGCAGTTGAACGTGCGCAGCATTTCCGCCTCGGCGATTCCGCCGGCCCAGGCGAGCCACTGGAACACCGGGAGGACGGGCACGCAGGCGAGGTCGATCCGAACGCCGAGTTCCGGCGGCAGGACGCGCGGAATGTTTTCGGTCAATCCGCCGCCGGTGATGTGGGCGAGCGCCTTCACCGACCGGGTCCCGCGGATCGCGGCAAGGCACGCCGCGACATAAATCAGGGTGGGCGTGAGGAACGCCTGGCCGACGGAGAGCGTACCGTCGAAGGGCGCGGGATCGCCCCACTGCAAGCCCTGTTGCTCCACGACCCGGCGGACCAGCGAAAAGCCGTTGGAATGGACGCCCGAGGACACGATCCCGAGCACCGCGTCACCCGGACCTATGTCGGAGCGGGGCAAAAGCATGTCGCGCTCCGCCGCGCCGACCGCGAAGCCGGCAAGGTCGTAGTCCCCAGGCGCGTAGAGGCCGGGCATCTCCGCGGTCTCCCCGCCGATGAGCGCGCAATTCGCCTGGCGGCAGCCCGCCGCCACGCCCGCGACGACGCTTGCGCCGATCTTGGGATCGAGCTTGCCGCAGGAAAAATAATCCAGTAAAAACAATGGCTCGGCGCCTTGAACGACGAGATCGTTCACCGACATTGCGACGAGGTCGATCCCGATCGTGTCATGCCGTCCGGTCTCGATCGCGATCTTGACCTTGGTGCCGACGCCGTCGGTGGCGGCGACGAGGACCGGGTCCTTGAAGCCCGCCCGCGCGAGATCGAACAGGCCGCCGAAGCCGCCGATCTCCACATTCGCGCCCGGGCGCGCCGTTCCGCGCACCAGCGGCTTGATCAGGTCGACCATCCTGTTGCCGGCGTCGATGTCAACGCCCGCGTCGGCGTAGCTCAGGCCCGATCGGATCATTTCGCGCATTGCTGACGGCCCGGTTCGAACGGCGGAAAAGGGAGCTGGCGCAACACTCCCGATCGCAATATCAGAAGTGGTGTTGTCGAGCGTGATATGAGGTCGATGATTGCAGTATGGTAACGCCAGGGCCAACCTTTAACCTTCCCAACCTTATCACGATCGGGCGGATCATGCTCGTCCCGGCTCTCGTCTGGGCGATCGCCGCCGGCGAGCCGAAGATCGCGTTCGGCTTGTTTCTCGCTGCCGGGCTGAGCGACGCCGTGGACGGCTTTCTCGCCAAACGGTTCGGCATGTCCACCGACTTCGGGGCCTTGCTCGATCCGCTGGCCGACAAGGCGCTCATCATTTCGGTGTTCGTTGGGCTCGGGATTACCGGGGCGATCCCGCTGTGGCTGGTCGTTCTGGTGGTCTCCCGCGATATCCTGATCATCGGGGCGGTCATGCTCTCCCTGCTGCTCGGCAAGCCCGTCAAGGTACGGCCGCTGCTCGTCTCCAAACTCAACACGGTGGTGCAGATCGTGTTCGCCTGTCTCGTCCTCGGCTCGCTTGCCTTCGGATTCGACGCGCGGATGCTGGAGAATGTCTTGATGTTTGCGGTGGCGGCCCTCACCCTTGTGTCGATCGGCTTCTACACGCGCGAATGGATTCGCCACATGAACGCGCAAGGGCATGAGCTCGGTTGATGGGCACGAGGGCGCGAGCGCCGGTGCAGCTGACCCTTGCGCTCGACCATCCCGAGAGTTTGGCGCGCGACGATTTCGTGGCGGGGCCGACCAACGCGGCGGCGCTCGACATGGTCGAGCGCTGGCCCGATTGGCCGGCGCGAACGCTTGCGCTGGTCGGCCCGCGCGGCTCGGGCAAGAGCCATCTAGCCGCCATTTGGGCGGAGCGCGCAGGCGCGCGCATTGTCGCCGCGCGCACGCTCGACGAAGCCGCGGTCCCGGCGGCGCTTTCGAGCGGCGCGGTCGTGGTCGAGGATGTCGCCGAGGGGGCGGTGAACGAGCGCGCCTTGTTCCATCTCCTCAATATTGCGGGCGAGGAGCAAGGTCATGTGCTCGTGACGGCGCAGAGCGCGCCCGCCGCCTGGACGCTGCAGCTCGCCGATCTCGCCTCGCGGCTGCGCGCCGTCCCTGTGGTCACGGTCGCGCCGCCCGACGATGCGCTGTTCCGCGCGGTCATGGTCAAACTGTTTGCCGATCGCCAACTGACCGTGGACGAAGCCCTGCTCGTCTATCTCGAGCGGCGGGTCGAACGCTCGCTTATTGCCGCGCAAAGGATCGTCGCGGCGCTCGACGGCGAAGCGCTGCGCCAGCACCGTCCGGTCACGCGGGCCTTGGCCGCCGAATTTCTTGACGCACAGGACGGCGTTTTCGACGGCTAG
>DASUPI010000442.1:0-2856 GCA_036281135.1 Rhodoplanes sp.
CTCACCTTTCAGCAGGTTCAGAAATACGAAAAAGGCACGAACCGAATCGGCGCGAGCCGGCTGCAGCAGATCGCCCACATCCTCCAGGTCCCGGTGTCCTTCTTTTTCGAGGGCGCTCCCGATGTCGGGGGCCTGGCGTCCCCCAACGGCATGACCGAAGCTCCCTCGCCGACCTATGTCTCTGATTTTCTCGCCACCTCGGACGGCCTGGCGCTCACGAAAGCCTTCATGCGCATCCAAGACGCCAAGTTGCGGCGCCGCATCGTCGATCTCGTCGAGCACATCGCCGGAAAGCCCGCCGACCCCGCCGAGACGCCCGCGGCCTGATTGACCGTCGCCGGGCACGTTCGCTTTGCTCCGATCGGATCATGCCGCGCTCGGTCACCGCGTTCGTCTGCTAGATCTACTCAAAAGGCGTCCGAAAACGCTTCAATCCGGCGGTGTCGGTCCCCATCGGCGCGTCGCCGCCGGCACGCGGTCGCCCGGCTCGCGGCCCCGGCTCGGCCCTGCACTTGACCCGGCACGGCGACACTGCAAGAAACGCTGGTCGAAACGAACGATCACGGGGCGTTCTCGGTCCCTCGGGGGAGTATCAACGTGTCGCGCACGAGCTTTCTCTTCACCAGCGAATCGGTATCGGAAGGCCATCCGGACAAGGTGTGCGATCGCATCTCCGATGAGATCGTCGATGCGTTCTTCGACCAGGCCCCCCGGTTCGGGTGGGACGCGCGCCGCGTGCGCGTCGGCTGCGAGACGCTCGCGACCACCAATCGCGTCGTCATCGCCGGCGAGACGCGCGGGCCGTCGGCCCTCACGCGCGACTATATCGCCCATGTCGCGCGGCTCGCGATCAAGGATATCGGCTACGAACAGGCCGGCTTCCATTGGGAGAAGGCGAGCATCGAGGTCCACCTGCACGGCCAGTCGGCCGACATCGCGCAAGGGGTGGACCCCGCCGGCAACAAGGACGAAGGCGCGGGCGACCAGGGCATCATGTTCGGCTATGCCTGCCGCGAAACGCCCGAATTCATGCCGGCCCCGATCTACTACGCCCACAGCATTCTCAAGCTCATGTCCGAGGCGCGCCGCTCCGGCGAGACGCAGGCGCTCGGGCCCGACGCCAAGAGCCAGGTCACGGTCCGCTATGAAGGCGGCAAGCCGGTCGAGGTGACGCAGATCGTCGTCTCGACCCAGCATCTCGACGAAAACCTGTCCTCCCACGACATCAAGGCGATCATCGAACCCTATGTGATCCAGGCGCTGCCCTCCGGCTGGATCACCAAGAATACGAGCTGGCACGTCAACCCGACCGGCAAATTCGTGATCGGCGGTCCGGACGGCGATTGCGGGCTGACCGGGCGCAAGATCATCGTCGACACCTATGGCGGCGCGGCGCCGCATGGCGGCGGCGCCTTCTCCGGCAAGGACCCGAGCAAGGTCGACCGATCGGCCTCCTATGCCGCGCGTTACCTCGCCAAGAACGTGATCGCCGCCGGGCTCGCCGATCGCTGCACGATCCAGCTCTCCTACGCGATCGGCGTATCGCGTCCGCTCTCGCTCTATGTCGACCTGCACGGAACCGGACAGGTGCCGGAGGCGCGGCTCGAAAAGGCGCTCGGCGAGGTGATGGACCTCTCCCCACGCGGAATTCGCGAGCACCTCAGTCTCAGCCGCCCGATCTATGCGCGCACCGCCGCTTACGGCCATTTCGGACGGCCGCCGGACGCCGATGGCGGTTTCTCGTGGGAGAAAACCGACCTTGCGGAGTCGATCCGCTCCGCGGTGTCCTGAAATCGGGCCGCCGCCCTCGCCTGCTCTTCGCGGCGGCGACGTTTTACATGCAGATGCGAAGGCGGAGCTTTCGTTGAGCGACGCCGCCGATCATCCCCGCGCGCTGCACGGCCGGCGCAAGGGGCGTCCCTTGCGGCGGCAACGCGCCGGGCTCATCGAAACGCTGCTGCCAGGGCTCGCCTTGCCGTTGCACCGGCCGGCCCCGAACCCGCTGACCGCCTTGTTCTCGCCGCCGGTGCGGGCGGTGCGCATGGAGATCGGTTTCGGCGGGGGCGAGCACTTGACCGCCGCCGCCCAGATGCTGCCGGAAACCGGCTTCATCGGCTGCGAGCCGTTTCTCAACGGCATGGCGCGTGCGCTGAGCCTGATCGAGACGAAGCGGCTCGCCAATATCCGCCTGCATTTCGGCGACGCCGCGGAGGTGATCGGCTGGCTTCCCAGCGCCGCGCTCGCACGCGTCGACCTCCTTTATCCCGACCCCTGGCCGAAACGACGCCACTGGAAGCGGCGCTTCATCCAGGACGAAAGCGTCGCCGCCGTCGCACGCGTGCTTGCGCCGGGCGGCGAGCTTCGATTTGCGACCGACTGGCCGGATTACGCCGCCTGGACGCTCGAGCGCCTGCTGCGCTCGCCGCATTTCGTCTGGACCGCCGAGCGCGCCGATGACTGGCGTCTGCCGTGGCCCGGCTACACGCGCACCCGCTATGAGGAGAAGGCGATCCGCGCCGGGCGGCAGCCCTGCTATCTCGCCTTTCGGCGCACGGCCTAGCGTAGCCGCGTCGGGGCCGCTGCCTCGGCACGCTGGGCCCAGGCGAGCGCCGTCTCCAGCCGGTCATTGCCCCAGAACATCTCGCCGTCGGCGGTGACGAAACTCGGCGCGCCGAACAGGCCGAGGCGTTGCGCCTCCTCGCTCTGCTCCCGCAGCTCTTTTTTATCTCGGGGCTTTGCGCAGCGGCCAATGCCGCGGCGGGATCGACGCCCAAGCCGGCGAGTAGATCGGCGAGCACATCGGGATCATCGATGCGCCGGCCCGCGCCGAATTCGGCGCGATAGAGGGCGCGGCAG
>DASUPI010000443.1:0-4546 GCA_036281135.1 Rhodoplanes sp.
CACCGCATACCAGGTGATGAGCGTCGCACCGAGATCGATCAGGCTGTGCAGCGCGTCGGAGATCAGAGCGAGGCTGCCGATCGCAACGCCGACCACGAATTTCGCAGCCGCGAGCGATCCGCTCGCGAGGGCGGAAACCGCAGCGACCCTTTCTTTCTTGCTCAGCATGGAACGGTTCGCTCGCCACACGTTATTCAGAGATAGCCGATGCCGGCTCCGGACCAGCCTATTAGATAAACAGGAATGACGCTTTTTTTCCACCATGCCCGGCGGCCCCGCCGCGGTCATCGCAAGCCGTACGAAGGACGGCGCCCGCGGGCGTCCGCGCCGCGTCGCCTCCCGCCCCTTGATTCGCGGTCGCGGAATTTGTTAGTGTACGAATGAGTTCCGCCGCGCCGGGCGACGCCCAGGCGTCGGACCAGGACGGCGCCGTCCGGCTTGCGCGAGAGTGGACTGTCATGTTCCTCCAGCCGAGGACCTTGCAGGAGGCGGTCGAGCTCTTCGCGGCTCATGGCGGAATGCTGGTCGCGGGCGGCACCGATGTGTTCCCGGCGCAGGGCGAGCGCCCGTCGCCGGAAACGGTCATCGATCTCTCCCGCGTCGCCGATCTGAAGGGAATTCGCGTCGCCGGAGATCATGTACGGATCGCGGGCGGCGTGACCTGGTCGGAGCTCATTGCAGCGGACCTGCCGCGCGCATTCGACGGATTGAAGGCCGCCGCGCGCGAGGTCGGCTCGATCCAGATTCAGAACCGCGGAACGATTGCCGGCAATTTGTGCAATGCGTCGCCCGCGGCCGACGGCGTACCGCCGCTGTTGGCGCTCGACGCCGCGGTGGAACTGACGAGCGGCAATGGTGTCCGGCGGCTCGAACTCGCCGATTTCATCCTCGGCAATCGCCGGACGGCGTTGCGGCGCGGCGAAATCCTGTCGGCGGTGCTGGTTCCCCGCGCGCTCGACGACGCCGGCTCGGCCTTTCTCAAGCTGGGCGCGCGCCGCTATCTCGTGATCTCGATCGTCATGGTGGCGGCCATCATTGCCCGCCGTCCCGACGGGGCGGTGTGCGCAGCGCGCGTTGCGGTGGGCGCCGCCTCCGCGGTTGCGCGTCGCCTGCCTGCGCTCGAGGACCGGCTGATCGGCGCTTGCCCGGCGACCCGCCTGTCCTCGCTGATTGCCGCCGACGACCTTGCGGGACTTGCGCCGATTGACGATGTTCGCGGCAGCGCCGCTTATCGCTTGGAGGCGGCGCGCGAACTCGTGGGTCGCACGGTCGACCTTGCGGCGGGAGCCATCGTCGATGCTTGATGCGCGGACGGGCACGAGTTTCGAGGTGAATGGCAGGCCCGTGCGCGCTTTCGCGCCGCCCTTCCGGCGATTGTCCGACGTGCTGCGCGACGAACTCGGCCTGCAAGGCACGAAGGTCGGCTGCAATGCGGGCGACTGCGGCGCCTGTACGATCCTCCTCGACGGCCGGCCGGTTTGCGCCTGCCTTGTCGCGCTCGGCCAGGTTGCGGGCCAGTCGGTCGTGACCATCGAGGGCCTCGAAGCGGCGACGATCAGCGGCCGGCGGCTGAAGGAATCGTTCCTCGCGCATGGCGCCGCCCAATGCGGCATCTGCACGCCGGGCATGCTGATCGCCGCGGCGGCGCTGCTCGACGCGCATCCTGGTCCCGGCGAAAGCGACGTGCTCGACGCGATCGGCGGCGTACTCTGCCGCTGCACCGGGTATCGCAAGATCGTCGACGCCATTCTGGATGCCGCCAACCCGCCGCGCACTGTTTCCGCGCCCATCGCCGGCAGGGCGGTCGGCGCCCGCGTTCCCCGCCTCGATGGCATGCGCAAGATCGACGGCGCCGATCTGTTCGGCGCCGACGGCCATCCCGCGGAGGCGCTCGTTGCGCGGGCGATCCGCTCGCCCTTCCACCGCGCCGGCTTCCGGCTCGGCGATGTCGGGGCGTGGGCTGCGGCGCATTCCGGGATCATGCGTGTCTTCACCGCGGCCGACGTGCCGGGCAGGAACGCGTTCGGCGTGATTGCGCCTTGCGCGGACCAGCCGGTTTTCGCGGCGGAGGAAGCGCGCTTCAAGGGCGAGGCGGTTGCGCTCGTGGTCGGGGAGGCCGAGGCGATGGCCGCGCTCGACCTCGCCACGTTTCCCGTGAGCTGGGACGAGCGGCCGGCGTTCACAACGATCGAGGCTGCGCTCGCCGCCGATGCCCCACTCCTGCACGCCGATCGCGCCGGCAATGTGCTCACGCGCGGGCGGGTCGTGCGCGGCGATGTCGATGCGGCCTTGGCGAACGCCGACGTGGTCGCCGAGGGCGCTGTCGAGACCGGCTTTGTCGAACACGCCTCTATCGAGCCGGAGGCGGGCTGCGCCGTCCGCGTCGGCGACCGGATCGAGATCACCGCCTGCACGCAGGCGCCCTACATGGATCGCGACGATGTCGCCGCGATCCTCGGCATCGCGCCGGAGGCGGTGCGCATCGTGCCGACCGCGGTCGGCGGCGGATTCGGCTCCAAGCTCGATCTCTCGATCCAGCCCTTCATTGCCGTCGCCGCCTGGCATCTGCCTCGCCCGGTCCGCATGGTCTATAGCCGGCCGGAGTCGATGATGGCGACGACCAAGCGCCATCCGGCGCGTATCAAGGCGCGCGCGGGCGCGACCCGCGACGGCAAGATCGTCGGGCTCGATTTCTCCGCCGACTTCAATACCGGGGCTTACGCGTCGTGGGGACCGACGGTCGCTAACCGCGTGCCCGTCCACGCGTCGGGTCCCTATTTCGTGGCCAATTATCGGGCGCTCACGCGCGCGGTGCACACCCACCTCGTGCCGTCGGGCGCGTTCCGCGGCTTCGGCGTGCCGCAGGCGAGCATCGCGGTCGAGCAGCTCTATGACGAGCTCGCCGACAAACTCGCAATCGACCGGCTCGAGTTTCGCATCGACAACGCGTTGTCCGCCGACCAGCCGACTGTGACCGGCCAGGTGCTCGGCGCAGGCGTCGGCATCCGCGCCTGTCTGGAGGCGCTGCGGTCGCATTGGCGCCGGGCCCGCGCCGACGCGGCGGAGTTCAACGCGACCGCCCCCGCCAACCGCCGCCGCGGGGTCGGGGTTGCCGGCATGTGGTACGGATGCGGCAACACCTCGCTCCCCAACCCCTCGACCATTCTCGTCGGCGTGAAGCGGGACGGCCGCTTGTCGTTGCACCAGGGCGCGGTCGATATCGGCCAGGGCTCGAACACGGTCGTCACGCAGATCATCGCCGATGCGGTCGGCGCGCCGCTGTCCGCGTTCGATCTCGTCTCGGCCGACACCGACATCAGCCCGGATAGCGGCAAGACCTCCGCCTCGCGGCAGACCTTCGTTACCGGAAAGGCGGCGCAGCTCGCGGGCGAGCGCTTGCGCGCCGAGATCCTGCGGCTTGCCAATGCCGGTCCCGCGGCTGCCATCGAATTTGCGCAGGGCTGCATCAGGGTCGCCGAGCGCGAGACGGTGCGCGCGATCGACCTCGCGACGCTTCCGACCGACGCGCGTGGCTACGTGTTCTCCGCCGAGGCGACGTTTGATCCGCCGACCAGCCCGCTCGACGACGACGGCCAGGGCAATCCGTATGCCGTTTATGGGTTCGGCGCGCACATGGCCGAGGTCGAGGTCGATCTCGCGCTCGGGACGGTCCGGGTGGTGAAGATCACCGCGGCGCACGATGTCGGGCGCGCGATCAATCCGACGCTGGTGGAAGGTCAGATCGAAGGCGGCGCAGCGCAGGGCCTGGGGCTTGCCCTGATGGAGGAATTCCATCCCGGGCGCACCGAGAACCTGCACGATTATCTGATCCCCACGGCCGGCGACATGCCGCCCGTCGAGTCGATTCTGATCGAGGACGCTTCCCCGGTCGGCCCCTTCGGAGCGAAGGGCGTCGGCGAGCAGGCGCTGATCCCGACGGCGCCGGCGATCCTCAATGCGATCTTCGACGCGACCGGCGTGCGCGTCCGTCGCGTGCCCGCCACGACCGATCGCGTGCGCGCGGCGCTAAACGAATCCAGGAATTCGCAAGGTTGATGCGCATGTCCGAGGCCGTTCAATCCCCCAAGGCCGGCGACAAGATCCGCTGCGACGCCTGCCCCGTGCTCTGCTACATCAAGGACGGCCAGACCGGGGCATGCGACCGTTACGCGAACGACGGCGGCAAGCTGACCCGGCTCGATCCCCACATCCTTCTGAACCGCACGCTCAGCCAGGGCGGCAGCGTCGTGCCTTTCGCCGCCGGCAAGGAGTGGGACGGCAGGATTCTGCTCGGGTCCGACACGTTCGTCACCGCGATCGGCGCCGGCACCACGTATCCCGATTACAAGCCGGCCCCCTTCATCGTCTCGGCCGAGGTCGACGGCGTCGACATGGTGACGGTCGTCACCGAAGGCATTTTCAGTTATTGCGGCGTCAAGGTGAAGATCGACACCGACCGCCATCTCGGCCGCGAATGCGCGCCCGTGCGGCATGCGGGCGAACCGGTCGGGCACGTCACCACCGCGGAATACGGCTCGCAGATGCT
>DASUPI010000444.1:0-5014 GCA_036281135.1 Rhodoplanes sp.
CCTCGATTCGTCTATCGCCTTTCTCGACTCGCTCGCGAGCATCCCGGCCCTGCCCTTGGACCAACGCTGCAACTCGGTCTCCAGCAAGGCGACATGCTCGACCTCCTCGGCGGCGAGCTCCTTGTATAAGTCCTGCTCCGCCGAGCCCTCCGGCACGGCGTTGGCGCGCTTGCTGAAGAAATCGACGGCGCGTTTCTCGAACGTGATGGCCGTGCGGAACAAGGTCTCCGGATCGGCGATATCGCCCTCGACGCCGGCCTGGATCGCCGCGATGTCGACGCGGAATCCCTCGGCTGGATCGGGCGGCTGCACGTGGTAGCGCCGCGACAGCGTTTCCATGTGCTCGTGCTCCATGGCGGAGAACTTGGTGAACAGCCCCTTGAGCACAGGATCGGCCACTTGGTCGGCGGCGCGTTCATAGAAGGCCTTGCCGCCCAGTTCGATCTGGAAAGCGGTGCGGATCGCGTTCAGGCTCGCCTCGTCGGAAACGCCGACGCGCTCCAGCACTCGAAGGGACCCGCCGCAATGCGGGTACATCCCGTAGGGGAAGGCAAAGCCCTCGCTCACCTTGCCGCAGCTTTGGCAGCGCCACTGCAGGGTGGCGTCCGCACAGCAAATGTAGGACTCGCCGGTCTCCAGCGGCTGACGGCATTTCGGGCACACCCCGGTTCCCACCATGATTGGCTCTCCGCTCGTGTTGATCTTGGCTGCGATGGCTGAAAGCGCACGCCTCGCGCCGCCGGTGCGCAGCTTTGCCTGACCATACGGGCGCGCTCTTCCATGTCAACTCTGCACGGCCTGGCGAGCAGCGCTCGCCGAGATGGCCTCATTTCACCTGCGGACAGGCATGTTTTCTCTCCTATGGGCGTAGTATCCAGGTGCTGAGCTGGTTCGACGCCATGGCCTTCTGCCGTTGGCTTCAGGTCGTCGAGCCGGGCGCGATCGCGGCGGCCGTCGCGGCCGAGGCGGAGGCCGCCGACCGGCGGGACCAGGTTCGGGCGGCACTGCTGCGCGAGCTGGAGGCCGCGCGCTACGCGGCCGATCGCGCCTTCCGCCAGTACGACGCGGCCGACCCTTTACCGACGAAAAGATCTTGCTCGCGCGTTTTGCCAAAGCTGCCGGGGCGGGCGAAATGTTGAACATCCACGATCTCAAGGCGGCCTACGAAACGGCCATCGGGCACCCAACCAGCAATAGCACGATCTATAATCTTCTGGCCCGTCACGGCTGGCGCAAGCTGATGCCGCGTCCGTTTCACCCCAAACGCGACATCGCGGCGCAAAACGCCTTTAAAAAAACCGCTTTCCCAATGCTGTGAGGAAAGCCAGGCGGGCTGCCGCTCAGCGCGGCCGTCAATTCCGGATCATGTTCGCCGATGAAGCGCGGTTTGGGCGGATCAACCGGCCACGGCCATGCTGGGTGCCGATCGGCACCAGGCCCGAGGTCGCCTCCCAGCTCATTCGCGAATACATCTATTTGTACGGGGCGGTCTCTCCAAAGGACGGGACTTGCGTTTATCTGACCATGCCGACATCGAACACGGCCTGCTTCCAGGCCTTCCTCAACGTCCTGTCGCGAAGGTTTGCCAGGCACGATATTCTCCTGGTGCTCGACGGCGCCCCCAACCATCGCGGCGGCGACCTCGCGGTTCCCGGCAATAATTCGCTGCTCTTCCTGCCGCCCTACTCGCCCGAGCTCAACCCGAAGGAAAATCTCTGGGATGAAATCCGCGAGAAAATCTTCAAGAACTACGCCCTCAAATCCATCGACGCCGTGCGCGCCAAACTCAAGCAGGCGATCCTCTATATCGAGCGCAACCCCGAAACCGTCAAATCCATCACGTCATTCCCCTACATCGTCAGGTCGCTCTCATGTGGAAATGGTATGAGAAGGCTATTTCACAGAAACAGAACTGGACGGGCTCCTAGCGGCTGCCCGAGAACCACACCGGTCCGGCGTCAAGCCGATCGAAGCGCGCCTTCTGCTCGTCGTTGAGCGAGTTATAGAACTTGGCCAACGCCGGCTGCACCGTGTCTAAGGCCTGCAGCATGGCGCTGAGCCGGTCCTCCATAGCGGCTAGGCGGCCGGTCGGCGTCAGACTTTGGTCCGGCCGACAGTTTGCCTTCAAGATGTCGGCCGCCTTCGCCGATGCGTCTTTGAGCCCGCCAATTGCAGGACGCCCTCTTCGATTCCAGGCGCATCGAGCGCGACTATCAGGAGCTCAAGCAAGAGGTCGGGGCCGCGGTTGGCGGGGCTTCCACCACCACGCCACGCTGTGCATCGCAGCCTACGACGAGCGAGTTGCGAAGAAATCCGTCCTACGCGCCGAAGCCAGGATCAGGTGATGCAGCGGAACAGGATGGCCGGGTCGTCCTCTGGATCGATGAAAACTCGCAGTCCGCCCCATTCGATCATCCGCCGTTCGCCGGTCACGAGGTTTTCCACCGCGCGCACCGGTCGGCGCGCGCCCTCCGGCCCGATCGGCAGATCGCCGAAATGGAACCAGAACTCGTATGGTCCGCGGCCGAGTGCAACCGCGACCGCCACCGCGTTGTCGCGGGCGACCGATTCCTTCACGAACCCGGTCACCTCGGCGTTGTCGACCATGATAAACTGCAGATTGGCGGTCTGCTGCAGCGCCGGGTTCTCCCGCCGGAACGCATTCAGCCGCGTGATGTAGTCCCTGATGTTGCCGGGCGCATTCCAGTCGCGCGGCCTGATCTCGTACATCTCCGAATCGAGATACTCCTCCTTTCCAGGCGCCAGCGGCGTGTGCTCCAAGAGTTCGAAACCGCTATAAACGCCGTAGCTTGCCGACAGGGTCGTGGCGAGCGCGATGCGCGACTTGAACAACCATTTCTCGCCCGACTGCAGATGAAACGGGAGAATGTCCGGCGTGTTGACGAAGAAGTTCGGGCGGAAATACTCGCGCTCGGGATAGCGCGTGAGTTCGGTGAGATATTCCTCGAACTCGGTTTTGACGGTGCGCCAAGTGAAATAGGTGTAGGACTGGGTGAAGCCGAGCTTGGCCAGCGCCTTCATCACCTTGGGACGGGTGAACGCCTCCGACAGGAAGACCACGTCGGGATAGCGCGCCTGCACTTCGCGGATGACCCATTCCCAGAATGGAAACGGCTTGGTGTGCGGATTGTCGACGCGGAAGATGCGCACGCCGTGCTCGGCCCAGTGCAGGAAAATGTCGCGCAGCGCATTCCATAGCGCCACCCGGTCGGCGCAGCAGTAATCCGGGTTGACGATGTCCTCGTATTTCTTCGGCGGGTTTTCGGCGTAGCGCATCGATCCGTCGGCGCGCCGTTTGAACCATTGGGGATGGTCCCGAAGCCATGGATGGTCGGGCGAGCATTGGGTTGCAAAGTCGAGCGCTATCTCGATGCCATGCGCCTTGGCGGCCTCGACCAGCCGGTGGAAGTCGGCAAGCGTGCCGAGCTCGGGATGGATCGCGTCGTGGCCGCCTTCGTGGCTTCCGATCGCATAGGGGCTGCCTGGATCGTCGGGCCCCGCCTTGAGCGAATTGTTCTTGCCCTTGCGGTTAGCCCTTCCGATCGGGTGGATCGGCGGGAAATAGAGCACGTCGTAGCCTTGCGCGGCGATGTCGGGCAGGCGCGCGATCACGTCATCGAACGTGCCGTGCCGACTGGCGTCGGTCGTCTGGCTGCGGGGGAACAGCTCGTACCAGGCGCCGGCTCGCGCGCGCGGCCGTTCGACGCTGAATGCAAACGCATCGCTCCAGGTGAGGTCCGGCCGCGCCTCGACCTGCGCCATCAGCAAAGCGAGTTCGTCTTGGAGCAATGTCTCGGGCCCGTGCATACGATCGAAGGCGTCGAGCACGGCCTGCAGCGTGTCTGCGCGGCCGCCCGCGCGCGCGAGCGCCCCGGCGACTAAGGCGCGGCCTTCCAAAAGTTCAACCTGGATCGCGACGCCCGCCTTCTGCTTGACCAGGCAGTCGCGCCGCCAGGTAGCGAATGTGGCCGTCCAGGCCTCGATCGCGAACACGTGGCGGCCGAGTTCGGTCGGCGTGAAAACGGCGCGCCATCGATCATTCTCATGGAACAGCATGGGGGCGGATTGCCACGTGGCATCGCCCTCGCGCCGCCAGCGCAACGCGGCCGTCGTCACATCGTGCCCGTCGCGGAAAATGTCGGTCTTGACCTCGATCGGCTCGCCGACGATCCGCTTGATCGGGAAGCGCCCGCCATCGACCGTGGGCTCGACCGCCTCGATGAAGAATGTGCGGCTGGCGAGGCCGGGTCCGTAGGAGGGCGCGTCCGCGGCCGGGTGCGAGACCGGGTCCGGGCTTATGGTCGAAGGCGTCGTGCGGGCTGGTTGCTTTTTCGGCCTGGGAGTGCGGGCCGCCGGTTTTTTCGTATCCACGTCGTCACTTATCCGGAATGGGGGAGGAACGAAAGGCCGCGAGCGTCGAACCAACATCTCGCAGGCGCGAAGCTGTTATCTTGCTTTTCTGCGCGGTCGGCAAGGCCGTCGAAGGCTTTATGATAATGCCGTAAATGATGATGCCGGGATTTGCCGGCGGGGCGTGCAAGCCGGCGCAGCGACCCGCCAAAGGTTCAAGGTCAGCGGCCTAACCACCCTAAATGCGTATTCGACTGAGTGACGCGGAAGGGCTGCCGACTGATGACCCGCCAGGCCTACCATTCGCTCAACGAGCTGCAGGCCGATCTCGATTGCTGGATGCGCGATTACAACGCTGCTTCATACTGCCCATCTCTCTATGTCGTTGATTCGAATAGACCCGCTTGTTGAATTGGATGTCCTGCGGGGGTCCGACGCTCACGAACACGCTCGATCAAGCGCTGTGCTGCTTCGGCCTCGAGGACCGAGCGGTTGAACAACCAGGGCCCGTCGTCGAGCGGATGGATGGCATCGACGTGACCTCGTTCGGCGGCGACGCGCAGCTCCTTGGCGGTTACGCCCAGCCAAGCGGCGGCCTGGGTCAGGTTCATCCAGCCTTCGGCCCCAGCGATGGACGGGAATT
>DASUPI010000445.1:0-9768 GCA_036281135.1 Rhodoplanes sp.
GCCGGATGCCGGAGATCGGCACGTCCGGTTCGATGAGCGGGGATAGGAAACGGAGCGATGCCGCACGGCCCAAGCTACCGCGCCTATCCTCGACTCTACCATCGCGTCGTTGGTCGGTCGTCGGCTTTCGGCGAGTTGCGGGCGTGGACGAGGACATCCGTTGGCGAAGGCGCGCAACTCTGCTTAGACGGTGCCGCCGTCGAAACGACCCTCTCCCCTTGTGGGAGAGGGTGGCGAGGACCGAAGGTCCGAGCCGGGTGAGGGGTGTACCCTCACCCCAGCCTCACCCCTCACCCGCCCTCGCTTCGCTTCGGGCACCCTCCGCCACAAGGGGGGGAACGCGGGGCCAGTGCGGCTTCTTTCACCTCTCCCCGCACGGGGGAGAGGAAGACGGCGCCGAGGTTGCGAGCTCTTTTCGCGAGTTTCCTCACAGGCCCCGATACATCACGAGCGCGTCGACATAGCCGTACGTCGGGTGGGCGAACGCGCCCGGCAAGCGGCCGACAATCGCAAAGCCCATCGCCTGCCACAGGCGGACGGCGCGCTCGTTGGTCGCGATCACGAAATTGAACTGCATGGCGCGGAAGCCGCGTGCCTTCGCGCGCACGAGCGAGTGTGCGCACATCGTCCGAGCGACGCCGCGGCCGGTCGCCTCGCCGGCGACCATGTAGCCGCAATTGGCGACATGCGCCCCGCCGCCGGCATTGTTCGCGCGCAGATAATAGGCGCCCATTATCTCGCTATTCTCGACCGCGACGTGCACCTCGTGCTGCGGAGCAAGCCAGTAGGCGAGCGCAGCATCCCGCTCCATGTCGCGCGGCAACGGGTAGGTCTCGCCGGCGCGGATGACCGGTTCGAGGATGCGCCAGATCGCCTCCTTGTCTTCGGAACCTGCCGTGCGGATGATCATTTTGCTTGATCGGAGGGCCTTCGTGCCGACGAGCTTTACATCCGATCCGCGGGCAACGCGCTCACAAGGAGGACGGACGATGTCGCTGCGATCACTGGCTCTGGCCTTGGCGGCGATGGGCGGCGTGTTAGTGGCGGCCCCAGCCCCGGCCAACGCGGCTTACTACCATTCGCCGCCGAGCGAAGCGGCGCTCAGGCGCGCCTATGCCGAATGCAATGCGAGGCTGGCGCATCTGCCGAAGTACCGCGGCTGGCCGCAGCGATACCTCGCGCTCGAAGGATGCGTGCAGGACATGACGCGGCGCTGATGCGACCCGGCTGCCGCGCCCGGCGCATTCGCACCGCACGGTGAGGCGCGTCCGCTCAGGAATTTGCCGCGAGCGCCGTCGCGAGATTAGGGATCTCGACCTCGATTTCGAGCGTGGAGACCGTGGCGCCGCGATCCATTTTCACCTGCACCTTGTCCGGTTCGACGGAGACATGCCGCGAGATCGCGGCCAGGATTTCTTCCTGCAGGACGGCGATCAGGTTGGAGCGGCCGAGCGCCGATCGTTCGTGAGCGAGAAGAATCTGCAATCGTTCGCGCGCCACCGGCGCCGAGTTGCTCCGCCTGAAGAATAGCGACCAGTTCATGCCGCTCTCCGTCCGAACAGTTTCGTGAACAGCCCCCGCTTTTCGCTCGGGACCTTGACGTCCAGCTGCTCGCCCATGAGGCGCCGAGCCGCTTCGAGATAGGCGCGCGCAGGCGGGCTGGCCGGATTGTTGAGGACGACCGGGGTGCCGAGATTCGAGGCGCGCAGCACCTCCTCGCTCTCCGGAATGATGCCGAGCAGCGGCAAGGACAGGATTTCCAGCACATCGGTGATGTTGAGCATCTCGCCGCGCGAGGCGCGACCCGCGTCGTAGCGGGTGATGAGAATGTGCTTGTCGATCCGCTCGCCGCGTTCCGCCTTCTCGGTCTTCGAATCGAGCAGCCCGATGATGCGATCGGAATCGCGCACCGACGAGACTTCCGGATTGGTGACGATCACCGCCGCGTCGGCGTGCCGCATGGCGAGCGTCGCGCCGCGTTCGATGCCGGCCGGGCTGTCGCACAGGATCCAATCGAACCGCGTGCGCAGCTCGGCGATCACGCGCGCCACTCCCTCGTCGCTCAGGGCGTCCTTGTCGCGCGTCTGCGAGGCGGGCAGGAGCCACAGCGTCTCGACCCGCTTGTCGCGGATGAGGGCCTGATGCAGCTTGACCGCCCCCTGGACGACATTGATGAAATCGAACACCACCCGGCGCTCGGCACCGAGCACGAGGTCGAGATTGCGCAAGCCGACATCGAAGTCGACGACCACGACGGTCTGCCCGGTCTGCGCCAGCGCCGTCCCTAGCCCAGCGGTGGACGTGGTTTTGCCCACCCCGCCCTTGCCGGATGTCACGACTACAACCTTAGCCATGTTCGTTCCTTCTCCGCTGCTCTATTCGAGGGCTGCAATCAACATCGCGTTTCCGTCGAGCCAAGCCTGCACCGGCCGGTTCCGCAGGTCGTCTTCCAGGTCGTCCACCGTGCGGTAGTAGCCGCCGATCGCCAGCAACTCGGCCTCGATCTTCCGGCAGAAAATGCGCGCCTTGGCGTTGCCGCTGGCGCCGGCCATCGCGCGTCCGCGCAGCGCGCCGTAAATGTGGATCGAGCCGCCGGCCACCACCTCCGCCCCCGATCCGACCGAACCGAGCACGACCACGTCGCCGTTCGGATAGTAGATGGTCTGACCGGAGCGGACCGGGGCCTCCACCAGAAGCGAGCCCGGCGGCGGTTCGGGAGCTTTCGGCGTCGGCTTGTCCTTGACCTCAGGGGCCGAGCGGACCAATTCGCCGCCCGAAGCGGGACGGCCGCTGGTCAAAAGGGGCGGCAGTCCGGGGCCGAGATCGGCGGACTCCGCGCCCTCGATTCCCATGATGCGGATGTCGCGCGACTCGAGCTCCTGGATCAGAAGCGCGATGGCGGGCTGGCTCAGCGCCGTATGAGCCAGATCGAGTACCGCCGGTCGGCCGACGAAAAATCCCGAGGAGCGACTGATCGCGGCGTCGAGATCGGTCAGCCAGTCGGCTATCGGCGGTTCGGGCGCGAGCGAAAAAGCGAGATAGGATCGGCCGCGGAAACGAACCGGACGCGGGCGAACTTCTGTTGACACGGCGTTCCTTGCTACTCGCAGCTCCGGAAATGATTCGCGGCTCACGCTCGGACCGGCGCTCAAGCCGCCGAGCACGACCACGCCACGCTGGCGGCGAAGGAGCCGGGTGATTCGCCCCGCGTGAACAGCATCCGGATCATGGTGGCAGGAATGAGTCGCGTAAAGGACGTTGCTGCCGGTAATTCACGTCGTCGCTTTTCCCGCGGCAAAAAAGTATCGCCGTGATGCACGCGGCCGCTGGAGCGCGCCGCAACGCCTCCCGGATTCGTCGGCAACGAGATCGGAAAAAGAAAAAGGCCGCCAGAGGCGGCCTTACGCCAGCCGATCCTAAGACCGCCGGCGATGTCGAACAGATTGGGGGGCTGGGGGGTAACCTGTCCGACATGGCATCAATTCCGGCCGGACCGTTTGGTTCCAGACAATTTACGAAAATCTTCGGCTGTGGAAAACACCGGCGCTGCGCTGGTCGGGAGCCGGCGCTCCTCCACTCACTGCCTGTATTGCTGCAGGCGCGTGGTGCGCAGCCCCGCCAGGCCGTGGCGCTCGATCGAATATTGCCAGGCGAGGAATTCCTCGACCGTCAGCGTATAGCGGCTGCAGGCCTCCTCGAGCGACAGGAGTCCTCCCCGGACGGCCGCGACGACCTCGGCTTTGCGACGGATCACCCAGCGCTTGGTTCCCGGCGCGGGCAGATCGGCAATAGTGAGCGGGCTGCCGTCCGGCCCGATGACGTACTTCACCCTCGGCCGATGGGGCTCTGTCATGGAGGAACTCACGCGACAAGACCAACGATCACGCGCAAACGCTACGCGCTCCGGTTTAAGATTTGCCTAAGCATTCGTGAAAAAAGGGAAAACATTCCCGCTCGGCGAGCCTCAGATCGACCGGCGGGCGCCCCTACAGAAATGCATTGGTGCGTGCAGTCCGCAGCCGTTCCGCCCGCATGAACTTGTCCACACCGACGGGTCGGCATCAGAGATGCTGACGAGCTTGTCGAGCTCTCAGCCAACTTGGGCATCTTCTAATATTGCGGTAAGACCACCACCGATGGGTGGATGCGCAGGCGGACGGCCGCCCGAAACGGCCGGAATCCATCGACTTAGAGGCCGGCTGGGCAGCTTGTGGCGCGGCCTGCCCCGGCAGGCGAGAGGCGTGGGCGGGGTCGCGGTCGCGGCGGACGCTGGCGAGCATGCGGTTGCGCACCTATAGTATGAGCGAACAACAACGGTGACGGCGGCGCTGGTCCGGCACGAGCAGGACGGGCGGCCGTCGAGGAGTGCGGCGCGCGCCGCGTGGGCCATGCGCAATAGTCTCGATGTCGAAAGCCGACCGCAGGACACCCGCGTGGTTGTCGCCATGTCGGGCGGGGTCGACTCCTCGGTCACCGCAGCCCTGCTCAAGGCGGAAGGCTATGACGTGGTCGGCGTGACGCTGCACCTCTACGACCACGGGGCGGCGACGCATCGGCCGGGCGCGTGCTGCGCCGGTCAGGACATCCACGACGCGCGCATGGTGGCGGCGAAGATCGGCATTCCGCACTACGTGCTCGACTATGAAAGCCGCTTCAAGCAGGAAGTGATCGACCGTTTCGCCGAGAGCTATGTCGGCGGCGAGACGCCGATCCCCTGCGTCGACTGCAACCAGACGATCAAGTTCCGCGACCTCCTGGTCACTTCGCGCGAGCTCGGCGCGCAAGTGCTGGCGACCGGCCACTATGTCGCCTCGCGGCTTTGCCCGGACGGAACGCGCGCGCTCTATCGCGCGCGCGAGGACGACCGGGATCAGAGCTACTTCCTGTTCGCCACTACTCGCGAGCAGCTCGAGTTTCTGCGTTTTCCGCTCGGCGAGCGCACCAAGGCGGAGACGCGCGAACTCGCGCGCCGGTTCGATCTGCCGGTCGCCGAGAAGGCGGACAGCCAGGACATCTGCTTCGTCCCGAGCGGACGCTACACCGACGTCATCGAGCGGCTCCTGCCGGGGGCGGCCGAACCCGGCGACATCGTGGACCTGCACGGTCGCGTGCTCGGCCAGCACAACGGAATCATCCGGTTCACCGTCGGCCAACGCCGCGGGCTCGGCATCGCCGCCGGAGAGCCGCTTTACGTGGTGCGGCTCGATGCCGGGCAGCGCCGCGTGGTGGTCGGTCCGCGCGAGGCGTTGCGTACGACCCGCATGCAGCTGCGCGAGGTCAACTGGATCGGCGAGGGCACGCTCGCCGATGCGCTGGCGCTCGATCGGCTCGAAGTCTTCGTCAAAGTGCGCTCGACGCGCCGCCCGCAATCCGCCCTGCTGTCGCGCGCCGGCGGGGATGTGGAGATCGAACTCTTGGTCGGTGAGGAGGGGGTTGCTCCCGGCCAGGCCTGCGTCTTCTACGATGCGCGCGCCGGACAGGCGCGCGTACTCGGCGGCGGCATCATCAAGAGCGTGACGTCGGCGGCGGAGCCGATCGATACCCGTCCGTCGCCGCGCAATGCGGCGGCCGCGACCCGCGGCTGAGCCATTCCGGCGGGGCGGGGGGCGGTGATGGGTGAAGAGCTCGACCGGAAAACGATCGCGAAGGCCTATGCGCGCTGGGCGCCGGTCTATGATCTCGTGTTCGGAAGCGTGTTCGAACGCGGTCGCAAGGCCGCCGTCGCCGCGGCGGAGCGGATCGGCGGGCGCATCCTCGAGGTCGGCATCGGCACCGGCATTTCGCTGCCCGACTATGCCCGCACGAACCGGCTGGTCGGGGTCGACATTTCCGAGCCGATGCTGCGCAAGGCGCAGGAGCGCGTCGCCGAGCAACAGCTCGCCAATGTCGCGGCGCTGGCGGTGATGGATGCCGAGCAGCTCGGTTTCCCCGACGCCTACTTCGACGTGGTGGTCGCGCAATATGTGATCACGACCGTGCCCGATCCGGAAGTCACGCTCGACGAATTCGCGCGCGTGACCCGCGAGGGCGGAGAAATCGTTCTGGTCAATCACATCGGCGCGGAGACGGGCTTGCGGCGCGCCTTCGAGGAATGGTTCGCGCCGATGGCGCGCCGGCTCGGCTGGCGGCCGGAATTTCCGTTCGAACGCCTGCGCGCCTGGGCCGAGCGCTCGCCCGGCCTGCATGTGATCGAGCGCCGGCCGATGCCGCCGCTCGGTCATTTCTTCCTCATCCGTTTCGGCAAGGACAGTCGAAGGAGCGGCGATGGACGAGGAAGCCCTGAATCTGAGCGTACGCAAATTTCTCAAGAAGCTGGGCGTCACGGCGCAACGCGAGATCGAGCGAGCGGTGCGTGAAGCCGCAGCCGCCGACCGGCTCAAGGGCCGCACCTCCGTTCCGGCCAAGGCGACCATCACCTTGGCGGGGATAGATCTCGCCTTCGAGATCGACGGCGACATCGAGTTCGGCTGAACGCTGAATAGCCGGACGTTCCCTCCGATTCCGACTACGGACATTTGGCTCCGAACCGTATTGGCGCATTTCCCCGCGCGCGGCGCAGCGTGCCAAAGGACTCGCAAAGATCACGGCGCCGGCGCACTCCGCCGCGTGGAACCGAGCCGGCCACCGGCAGGTTAGCATCGCGGATCGACGGAGGCGCCATCATGGCGAAGCAGAACAAGGCACAGAAAGACACGGTGGAGCGCGTCATGCACGAGTTCAAGCATGGCGAGCTCAAAATGCGCGGCGGACGCAAGGTCAAGAATCCCCGCCAGGCGATCGCGATCGGCCTGCGCGAGGCGGGCGCATCGAAGTACGAAAGCAAGAAGGACAATGCCCGCAGCCTGCGCCGCACCAAACGCAAGGAGCGACGCGGCGAGACGGCGCGCGCCGAAACGGAAGGGCGCCGCAACGATCCCACCGCGAATGGCGGACGCGACTCGCGCGCGAGCCTCTACGCCGAGGCCAAGCGGCGCAACATCCCCGGCCGGTCCAAGATGAGTCGCGAGGAGCTGCAACGCGCGCTGCAGCATTGACGGAATATGGTCGCGCGAGGTTTCATGTTGCCGGGAACCACTAGCGAGCTTGCGGCTTGTATGTAGGTTTCAGCCCGAACGGATCGCGCTTTGTCCCGCCCCCTTGATCTCTCCGAAGAACGATCGCTCCGCCGCGACGCCTCTCAACGGACCATGCCGATCGGCGCCGAACTGCAGCCCGGTGGGGGCGTGAGCTTCCGCATATGGGCGCCGTTGCCGAAATCGATCATGCTCGTCGCCGACGGCGTCGAGCATGCGATGCAGCCCGAAGAGGACGGCTACCGCAGCGCCCATGTCGCCGCGGCGCGGGTGGGGTCGCGTTACGGCTATCGCCTCGATGGCGGCGAGAGCATCCTGCCCGATCCCGCCTCGCGCGCGCAGCCCGAGGGGCCGCACGAGCCGAGCGCCGTCGTCGATCCCTTCGCCTATCGCTGGACGGACGCCGCCTGGCAGGGCGTCCGACGCGAAGGCCAGGTCATCTATGAGATGCATGTCGGCGCCTTCACGCGCGAAGGCACGTGGGCGGCCGCGATCGACAAGCTGCCTCTCCTGAAGGAGGTCGGCATCAGCGTCATCGAAATGATGCCGGTTGCGGAATTTCCGGGCCGGTTCGGCTGGGGCTATGACGGGGTCGCGCTGTTCGCGCCGACGCGGCTGTACGGGGCGCCGGACGATCTGCGCGCCTTCATCGATGCGGCGCACGGGCTCGGGCTCGGCGTCATTCTCGACGTCGTCTATAATCATTTCGGGCCGGACGGGAATTACCTGCCGTTTTTCTCGTCCACCTACATCACCGACAAATACGAGAACGAATGGGGCGATGCCGTCAATTTCGACGGCAAGGGCTCCGCTCCGGTGCGGGAATTCGTGCGCGAGAACGCCGCCTATTGGGTGCGCGAATTCCATTTCGACGGGCTGCGGCTCGACGCCACCCAGCAGATCTTCGACGACTCCCCGCGCAATATCATCGCCGAGCTGACCGCTGCGGCGCGCGACGCCGCAGGCCCGCGCAGCGTTCTGGTCGTCGCCGAAAACGAGCCGCAGGAGGCGCGCCTCGTGCGGCCCGAGCCGCGCGGCTGCGGCCTCGACGGAGTGTGGAACGAAGATCTGCACCACGCTTCGCACGTGGCGCTGACGGGTCGGCGCGAAGCCTATTATTCCGATTACACGGGCTCGGCGGGGGAGCTTCTCGCCTGCGTCAAACACGGATTCCTGTATCAGGGCCAGCGCTCGACCTGGCAGAAGAAGCCGCGCGGGGCGCCGTCGCTCGATATCGACCAGACGCAGCGCGTGACCTTTCTCGAGAACCACGACCAGGTTGCGAATTCAGGCTTCGGCAAGCGGCTCGTCGATCTCACCGATCGCGCGCGGCTGCGGGCGATGACCGCGCTCCTCCTGCTGGGGCCGGGAACGCCGATGCTGTTCCAGGGCCAGGAGTTCGCGTCCGCCACGCCGTTTCTCTATTTCGCCGATCATCGCAGCGAACTGGCGCAAGCGGTGGCGAAGGGGCGGCGCGAATTCCTCATGCAGTTTCCGAGCCTCGCCGGGGTCGAGCTCGATGCGCCCGCGGCGGCCGCGACATTCGACAAATGCGTCATCGATTGGTCGGAACGTGCGGCGAACGCCTGGGCCGTGCGCCTGCATCGCGATCTGATCGCCTTGCGTCGCGATGACCCGGTGCTCGCGCGCGCCGCGAGCGTGCGGATCGACGGCGCCGTCTTGTCCGAGGAGGCGGTCCTGGTCCGCCTGTTCGGCGAGCGCGAGGAACGGCTGCTCGTCTTCAATTTCGGCCGCGATTGGGCGCCGCGCGTCATCCCCGAGCCGCTGCTCGCTCCGCCGACGGAGAAACAATGGAGTCTCCTCTGGTCGAGTGAGCATCCCGCCTATGCCGGCGATGGCGCGCGCGAACCGGTCGACGCGGACGGATGCTGGTATGTCCAGGGCCGCGCCGCCTTTGTGCTCGCGGCCGAGCGCTGACGCGAACGGCTCCGCGCGCGCAGAGGGGTCGGGATAGCGGTTCGCGCTCTCCATGAAAAAGGGAGACCCGAAAAAACGGAGACCCGGAAGCGATCTGGCGATCGGCTTCCGGGTTTTGCCCGTGCATTCCAGAGGAGAACGACAGCCGCCGTCAACGAGCTTTACTCGTTGACGGCGGCTCGGCCCGCCGGAGGCGTTCTAGAACCGCCTCAGAGGACTTCCCATACCCCTGCCCCCGCGCTTGGCAAATACGGGTCCGGCACAGTCGGAGCGTTTGCCACCTAAGAGGAGCATGCGCCGCGTGTCCGAGCCCGGGCTGGAACCGTGCAGCCCAACCCGAGCGAGATCGCACACACCAAAATAGTATGTTTGATGAACCATAAAGAGTCGAGCGCGTACTAGCGCGTATTCAGGAATACTCGGAAGCTGTGCCCGATTCGTCACATTGCAGGGCGGATCATGTATGCAGTGCAGCATGGCCGCACGCCTAAGCATCGATTGTATTAACTATGATTGCGTCCAGTACTGGCTTAGAGTCCGTCTCAAAACTTCAGCAAGGATTACAGAGCTTTCGCAGCATGAGGCGGATGGAGGCGAGTTTCAAGAACGCGAGGGCATTGCGGTTGAGAGTTTCCCAGTCCTTTGCAAGGCGGCGACAGCGGTTGAGCCACGTAATCGTGCGTTCGACGATCCAACGCTTGGGTAACTGAACGAACCCTTTCGCTTGATCGGATCGTTTGACGATTTCGGTTTCGAG
>DASUPI010000446.1:0-21392 GCA_036281135.1 Rhodoplanes sp.
ACCAGCCGCCAGGCCCGTTCCTTCAGCCATGGTGCGCGCGCGAGATAGCCGTAGCTCGTGATGACCAGATCGACGCCCGCCGCATTGTCGGGCCCAGCCGCCTTCAACGCCTCCGACGGCATCGCCGAGGGGTGCGCCACCATCGCCTTGAGGCTCGGTGCGAACCGGGCGATCTCGGACGCCCAGTTGGCGAGCAACGAGGCAGGCGCCACCAGGAGCGAGGGTTCGGCCTTGCCCGCGGCTTCCGATTTGAGCACGAGCAGGAGCGCGAGCACTGGATGGTCTTGCCGAGCCCCATATCGTCGGCAAGGCATGCGCCCAGCCTCAGCCGCGCGAGCAGATGCAGCCATTGCACGCCGACACGCTGATATGGCCGTAATGCGCCTTGCAGCAGCCGCTCCGGATCGACGCCCATGCGGCCGTCCGGGCGGCGCAAGGCGGCGAGTGTCTCCGCCAGCCATGGCCCCGCCACGGCCGCGCTCCAGTCGCGGTCGGCCTGCGAGGCAGCGTCGTCGCCGGAAAGGTTAGCACCGGCGAGGAGCCGCATGGCCTCGCCGAACGACAGGCCCTCCGCCGCGGCGCGGCGCTCTATCGCCTCGAACCGCTTGAGCGTCCGGCTCAGCCGGTCGTGGTCGATCTCGACCCATTGGCCACGAATAAAGGCGAGCCCGTCGGCCTGCGCTAGCAAGCGCTTGATTTCGGCCTTCGTGAGCGCCTCGCCGTCGAGCGTCACCTCCATGCAGAAGTCGAGCAGCGCGTCCAGTCCAAGCTGCGCGGGGGCGTTGGCGCCGACCGTCGCCTTCACCTGCGCCCGCGCGGGGTGGTTCATCCGCCAACTCGCCGGCATACGCACGACCACGCCGGCGGCTTCGAGCGCGGGCACGTCTTTGAGAAATTGCAGCGCCTTTTGCGGCCCCCAGCGCAGCGGGTGGAAGACTTCGCCGGCGTCCCCCATGGCCTTAAGCCATTGGCAGCGCTCAGCGGCGCGCTGGACCGGCATCAGCAGCGACAACAGGCGCGCGCGGTTCTCCGCGGCAGCATAGTCCTGCAAGGCCTTGCCGAGCGGCAGATGCTGCGCCTTGCCTTCCGCCGAGAGCTTCGTCGTATAGGTCGCGAGGAAAGCGAAGGGTCGCTCCTCGTCTCTTCGGTTCTCCGCAAGGTTGAAATGCACGCGCCCGACGAGGTTCCAGGCGGGATGGCGGCTCTTGAGAAAGTCCTGGACGGGAAGCTTCGATTGCGCGAGTTCCGCGTCGAAGGCGGCGTCGGTTTGCGCCCAGAGAGCGCCGAGCACGTCCGCCGTCAGGTATTCCGCGCCGGTCATGGGCGGAACCGCGGCCGCGATCGCCTGCAGTTCGGCATCGGCCGGCGGAGGGACAGACCGCTTCGTGCGCTCTCCGTCGATGTTCGGCAACGCGCACAGCGCGGTCACGTAGCGCGCGCCGAAATCGCGCCAGTAGGACAGCACCGGCGGCATGGCCGTGCCGACCCCGTTCGCGCCGAGCCCCAGCAGGCCATGGCCGGATCCGCGCGCAAACGCTTGATCGAGCCACGCGCCCAGTTCGGGCGCCAATTCCGGCGCGTCCGCAGTGGGCCGCAGCGTCAGCGCACCATGCGGCGTGAGAATCGGCGCGAGCATCATGATGGCTGGATTATCATCCCAACGAAATCGCCGGATACGGATCGACACGTCATCCACTGTTTGGCGACGGTTCGCTGCGGTCAGGGCTGACCATCAGGTTGAGGTGACCACGCACCTGCGCCGTCGCGTGGAGGCGATAACGAAGATGACACCGCGCGAAACGCAAGAGCTGATTTCATTTTGTTATCCCGGGCAGGGGTGCGCGCTCGAAGGACCCCTGATCCAGTTTCATCCACATGCTCACACGCAATTGAACGGCTAGACGACGCTGTTGCCTGATGGCGTTGGTGCCATCGCGCCCTGCGCATGTTTCTGCACGCATGATGACCTTGCTAATTGGCGATCAAGGAATTCATTGCGCTACGGGGCTTTCTTGCCCCTTATCGTCGCATTCGCGTTTGTCATGCCCGTGAGGGGTGGGAATGTTTCCAGCACGAGTCCATATCGATCAGATTATGGCCGTCGCCGCGATTGTAGTCTCTGCGATCTCGAGCGCATCACAGTCGGCGGCGGCACCGCGGGGGCTAGCCTGGTCTGCGGTTATTAATTTTCCCGTCTGCTTGCCCTGGCGCTTGTTCGAGTGGTGTTCGAGAGCGCCGGCGTGGTTACCGTGGGCTGCGGCGTTGCGGGCGCGATGCTGCAGTTCTGAATTCGGTCATGCACGCTCGGCAGAACAAACTCGTCACCACGCATCGTTCCGCCCGCCGGGCGACCGCGAAGGAGATCTTCGTCGCGCGTCTGTTCAAGCCGAAGGGTGTGTTTCGCAGCCGCCTCGGCGATGCCTATCTGCGGCATGACGGCTCCGAGCGCGTCATGCGTCTTGCCCGACTGGCTCGGGCAAGGGCGGGGGCTTGTTTTGCCGATGCTCTAACCCGGACCTCGCCGGCCGTCGTGCGCGACGCCAAGGGCGAGAACTGGGCAGATCAGGGCGGGATGGCGGTCGCGATTGTCCCATTGCTGCCTGTCGATACGACCAATCCAAAGGGCGCGCGCTTCGACCCACTGCTCGAAATGTGCAACGGACCGTCCGAGGTCCGCGACGTTCACAGCATCGCCAACATCCTGGGTGACCCGGCAAGTGGCGTTCCAGTGACACAATCACTGGGATAAAACGAGCCACGCGCTGCTCATCCGCATCATCGTGCAACTGCTCTGTGCCAGAGAACGGAACACGCTCGCCCGAGTGACCAACCTGCTCGCTGATCCGGCGCGGTCGTTAGCAAAGACTCTGCGCATCATGATGGCGACCAACTATCTCACGCCGAAGACGCGCGGATCCCGTCGTAACTCCAAGCGCACGCGAGCTTCACAATAAGTCCAAGACTAACCGGTCAGTGGTTCTCTTTGCCGCGGTGAGATTTCTCAGACTTTACCGGCCCCGACGACGAGGATGCCAGGGTCAACAAACGCGTCCAGATGCGCACCGGGATCCCAGAGCTGCAAGTCAAGCCGGATGATCCACTCCGGCTTAACGTTGCAGCTGCGCTCGCCTTCCCGGACGGTTCAATGACTGCCAGTGGGTTGCGCAGAGAAGCGGCTAAGGGACACCTTGCGATCGAACGCATTGCAGGCAAGGATTACACGACGCTTGCGGCAATCGAGCAGATGAGGGCACTATGCCGCGTCCCGCGAAAGGGGCTCGTCTCTGGCTGCGCCCCGAAGAACGACATCCCGACCGAACGCTCCGCAAACGGGCAGTATGGGTCATCCGAGATGGACCGCGTAAGATTAGCACGGGCTGCGCTGCAGAGGATCGCGCGGGCGCCGAACGCGTCCTCGGGGAATACCTTGCCAACAAATACCAGCCCAACAGAGTCCGCGGCCGTCATCCCTCTGAAATCCTGATCGCGGACGTTCTCTCGATATATTTAACCGACGTTGCCCCGCAACACGCCCGTGCGGGCGAAACCAAGCAGCGCGTGCTCACGCTCGACGCCTGGTGGGCCGACCGGACGCTGGCGGACGTGAACGGTAACAATTGCCGCGCCTACGTTGATTACCGCACCGCGCAGCCCTGGAAATGCGCTAAGCCGAAAAAGACGGGGAACGCGCCCCGCATGGTGACTGCGGCAGCGGCTCGGCGAGAACTCGAGGACCTGCGCGCCGCGATCAATCATCACCGGCGGGAAGGGCTTTGCTCCGAAATCGTATCGGTCGCGCTGCCGGCGCGAAACGAAGCACGCGAACGGTGGCTCACCCGCTCCGAAGCGGCGCGGCTCCTTTGGGCTGCTTGGCGGGCCAAGCAGGTCATGCGCGACAATGAAACCCGACGGGCGGTGGGCCGGAACGTGGCACGGTTCATCCTTTTGGGCCTCTACACTGGGACGCGATCGTCGGCGATCTGCGGTGCCGCACTGATGCCCACCATTGGGCGCGGTTTCGTCGACCTCGATCAGGGGGTGTTCTATCGACGCGCGATCGGCCAGAGGCAGACGAAAAAGCGTCAGCCGCCGGTCAAGCTCCCGCCGCGTCTGCTCGCCCACATGCGCCGCTGGGCGCGCCTTGGACTCGCGCGAAAGTCGGTTGTCGAGTGGAATAACAAGCCGGTCAAGAGCGTTCGGAAAGGCTTCGAGGCGGCCGTGCGCGGCGCTGGGCTCGGCTCAGACGTAACCCCGCATATCCTCCGGCACACCTGTGCGACTTGGCTGATGCAGAAGGGCGTTAACCTCTGGGACGCAGCAGGCTTTCTGGGCATGACCGTGCAGCAGTTGGAGCAAGGCTACGGGCACCACCATCCGGACTATCAAGACCAAGCCGTCGTCGCATTAGGGGGTCAGTATGGGGCCAGAAACGCCGTGAACAAAGAGCGACGAACGGTCGCGAACTTCACGAAAAACAGCACGATTTCAAGAGGTGATGAGTAAATCACCTCGTTCGGGACGAGGGGGTCGCAGGTTCAAATCCTGCCACTCCGACCATTTCTCCTCCGCTTCAGGCGAATTGGACAGTTACCATACGGATTGAACTAGGCGGGGGTTTGGCGACGCACGACCTCCCGGCGTTCGCCTGCAACAATATCGAAGAAAAACTTACTTTCCGCGACGGCTCGCCGCGCCAGTCATAAACCGCGTGTATCGCCTGTAATCGCGGATTGATGGCCTTCGCCGGGAAGGCCGTGTCGCGAGACATGGTTCGCAGGCGAGCGCCGATGCGCCGCCAAGGCGCGAACGAGCCGCGTTCAAGTCTTATCGACGCTAAACAGAAAGCCTCTGCGCAAGGCGGCGCACCGCGCGTTTGACACGGCCAAACAAGCCGCCACCGGCGGGCGTCTCATCGGCGTCAGCGAGACGCAGGCCGACCGTCGTCACATTCCCGTCCGTCACTTTGTAGGCCACGAGCGCGATGGCGCCGAGCGGCAAGGCCTCGCCCTCCTCCGGCGGGTGACCGAGCTGGTCAGCGAAATGCTCGGCGAGCGATGTGCCGCGGTCCTCATCGGCCACCTCGACGCCGTAGATTTCCGCGACCGCGCCGAGCGTCACGTCGCCGCTCACGAAGAAATCCCCGAGCAGGCGTGGATCTGGCGCTGCGGGCGGCGGCATCTCGACGAAGAAGCGGTCGAGCGCCTGCGCCTTCTGCGGCGGGGCGAGGAAATAGACATGATCGCCCTGCCGGATCGGGCCCGCTTCGGCGGCGGTGAACACCGCTTCGTCGCGCACGACCAGCATGAGCTTCGCCCAGGGCGGCACGATTCGGCGGCGCAGAAAGGGGTTGTTGACCTGCACGTGGTAGCCGACCAGCTCCTGTTCGAGCTGACCGGGAAGGTCGAGTTCGACCCGCCGCGGGGCGGGGTCGGCGCGCGGCAGAGCCATGCGCAGGAGACGCGCCGCGGGCGCGAGCGTCCAGCCCTGGATGAGCAGCGACACGAGCACGACGACGAAGCCGATGTTGAAATAGATCTGGGCATTGGCGATCCCGACCAGCAGCGGTATCGAGGCGAGGAAAATGCCGACCGCCCCGCGCAAACCCACCCAGGAAATGAACGCCTTTTCCCGCCAGGAGAAGCGGAACGGGATGAGGCACAGAAACACGGCGAGCGGCCGCGCGAACAGCATCAAGACCGCGGCCACAACGAGCGCGGGCGTCGCATAGCGTATCAATTGCTCGGGCCAGGCGAGCAGGCCGAGCAGAACGAACATCACGATCTGCGCAAGCCAGGTCACCGCGTCGAGGAACACGACGACGGTGCCGTGGGCGCGCGTCGGGCGATTGCCTACCATCAGTCCGGCGAGATAAACGGCGAGGAAGCCGGACGCGTGCAGCGCCTGGCCCAGTCCGAACAGGCCGAGCGCCGCGGTGGCGACGAACGGGGCGTGCAAACCTTGCGGGAGCGCGAGCCGATTGAGGGCGAGCACGATCAACCGGCCGCCGAGAACGCCGATGACCGCGCCGCCCAGCCCCTGCCCCACCAGGCTTGCCGCGACCATCATCCATGGCCGATCGCCGGTGAGCAGGAGCTCGACGAGCAGGATCGTCAGAAAGATTGCGAACGGGTCGTTGGTGCCGGACTCGATCTCAAGTGTCGCGGCCACCCGCTGACGGAGCCGCAGCCCGCGCGCACGAAGCAGGAACAGCACTGCGGCGGCGTCGGTCGACGCCACCACCGCGCCGACGAGAAACGCTTCGATCCAATTGAATCCCATGAGCATGACGGCGACAGGCGCCGTGAACGCGGCTGTCATGAGCACGCCGAGGGTCGCCAGCACGACCGACGGCGCGAGCACGCTGCGGAACGTTGCGAACCGCGTGCGCAGCCCGCCGTCGAACAGGATCAAGGCGAGCGCAATCGAACCGACGAGGTAGGTCAGCCGCACGTCGTCGAAGCTGATGCCGCCGGGACCCGACTCGCCGGCGAGCATGCCGAGCAGCAAGAATATGAGGAGCAGCGGCGCGCCGAATCGCAAAGCGACAAGGCTCGACAGAATGCCGGCAAGCACCAGCACCGCGCCGAACAGGATGGAAAGGCTGACTGTATCGAGCGATGCCATGGGCGGAGAAGATTGCGGGTCAGGCCGAGCCGGTCCGGCCCGCCGGGTCACACTCCATACGCATATAGAATGACCTCATGACCTGCTCTCAACCGCTTCGCTCTTCGCGGGGTTCAAGGTTGCGATCTCTTCAGGATCGAATCGCCGATCTTGGTCCTGCCTCGCCGGCGAACGTAACACGCGCGATCACATCGTACATTTCCGCTCGGCAACGTAAGACATCCGGTAAGATAAGACATAGAGTTTTATTGAGGCGGGCGAGAACCATCTGGCTTGCATGATGATCGGTGAGCTGCGCCTGTTCGCCCGGCCGAACAAAGGGGCACACCGGAAGGAGACGGAACGATGCCAAGTTCGGTCCTGTTGATTTCTTTCGGCATATCCTTCGTGATGACCGTAGCGGATAAAGTGCCCAGTTTCGACGTCACGGCGAGCTGCAAGGCGGTCGCGGCGTTCGGTCTGGCCCTTGCGCACAGCCCCGAGGCCTGCGTTCAGGACGAAAACAGCGCGCACGCCGAACTCGTGCAGAAATGGAATACGTATCCCGCCGATGATCGCAGCCGGTGCGTGAGCGAAACCATGGTCGGCGGCGACAGTCCGAGCTATGTCGAGATGCTCACCTGCCTGCAGTTGACGCAAGAGGCGGAAGCGCTGAAAACGCCGCTCATCGGCGCAAGCAAGACCAAGCGTGGGATAAAATAGCGGCATTCCCCAGCCGATCGCATAAACAAGGCGCGCCCTTTTCATCCTCGACATTTGCGCAACGCGCTCCCCTGGGCGGCGCACCGCATTGAACGGTTTGCGCGACGGCTGTGTGACTGCGCTCACACGGGTCGAGAACTCAATCCCCAACACGATGACTAATGGGCGTCGCGGTCGTGCGACCGCTTGCATAAACCCAACGTCAACGGAGAGTTCCATGCTGAGCAAATCGAAGTTTGCAGGCGTCGCACTGGCGGCGATCGTGCTTGCCGGCGGCCTCGTCGCCGGCGCCGGCCAGGCGCAGGCCCATAAGTTTCACAGGGGTTTCCATGGCGGCTTCGGCTGGGGCGGCGGATTCCATCACCGGATCTATCACTACAATACGTGCCGGTGGGCGCCGAGATTCAACGTCTATGGCGACTATATCGGCTCCGTGCGCGCCTGCCCTTGGTGAGGCCAGGTTCCCCGATCGTCGATCGGATCGGCTTGCGCGAGCTTCGCCGGGCCGACCCGCCCGCCCGGACGCCACACGGGCGGGCTTTTCCTTTGCCCAACCCCTGGCCGGTATGCGCTCCGCTCAGACCAGCGCTCGACGCCCTTCCGCTCGCCTTTCCCGCAGTTTGAAATAGAGAATGACGGCGAGCAGAGCCAGGCTGACGCTGTTCGCGATGATTATGACGCCGTCCCTCTGCAGAACCCCATACACGATCCATAACGCGATCCCTGCCGCGAGAATGGAAAACATCCGGAGCGAAAGATCGCCGGTCTTGCCGGTCTCCCAGCACTTATTCACCTGCGGCAGGTAGGAGACCGTCGTGCACAAGGCGGCCAACAGACCGACGGCGGTGGTGAGGGAGACCATGCGGGCTCAAACCTCGGCCGTCGCCCAGAGTTCCCGCCTTTGCCGGCCAAGCACCAGCCCGCGTTTACGCGGAGAGTCGTCACGCCGCATGCGCGGCGAAGTCGCCTTCATGATGGTCGCGCAGCAACCGGTTGACGAAATCGGCGATCGCAGAGAGCGTGGCTTGCGGCTCTTCACGCTGCGGCGAATGTCTTGCGCCGGGCAGGAGCGCGACCTCGACCGGGCAATAGCACTCCTCCCGCGCCACCTCGATCTGGCGGACGGTGCCGTATTGGTCCGCTTCGCCCTGCACGATCAGGATCGGCACCCGGATATAGGCGAGTTCGTCCGTGATATCCCATTTGCGGAAGGCGGGATCGAGCCACACATCGTTCCAGCCGCGGAACGCATTGTCGACGTCGGCGTGATAGCGGGCGAGACGCTCGCGCAGATCGGTCGTCGCATAGGCCGCGCCGGCGTCGGCGATCACCGCAATCCCGGAGTCCTCGGTGAAGAAATGCGGCGCGATCAGCACCAGGCCGCGCACGCGGTGGTCCTCGACATTGCCGGAATAAATGGTCGCGATCGATGCGCCGTCGCTGTGCCCGACCAGGAGACCGCGGCGAAAGCCGATCGCGTCGAGCAGTCGCGGCAGGACGGACAGCGCCTCCGTGTGCATATAGGACACCGGGCGCGGCAGCGTCGCCCGGCTGGAGCGCCCATAGCCCGCGCGCGAATAGACGAAGACGCCCGCACCCGTCTCCGCCGAGAGCTTGTCGGGAAAGTCACCCCACATCGCGACCGAGCCGAGCCCCTCGTGCAGGAGCACGAGCGTCGGCGCCTCGTTCGGCCGCGGCCCGATCATCCGATAATCGAGTCGCTGGTCCGAAATTTGGAGAAAGCCTTCCGCGGAAAGGGACGTCATTCGAATGGTCCATGAATTCGAAGTCTGCGCACGGCAGATTTTACACCGATTCAGCATGGAACAGGAGAGCTCGCAAGCCGATCGGGGCCAGCACGCGAAGCACGCCCGTTGACCGTTGCGTCCGCACGCCCGCTATCGATGCTGCCCCTTCGCCGATGATGGACCTGGCGCGTCGGAGCAATCGTTAACGGACCCATGCGCCTTGACTGCATCGGCGCGCGCGTCTTACGCGGCCTCTGTCATACTGACGCGCGCTTGCACGGAGTATCGTCTCTCTCCCAGGTCACTTCGCACTAGCCTCTCTCCGCGTGTACGTTATGGTGAGTCATGACTGATTCGATCGACCGACTCTACGACGCCGTGCTGGAGGCGATGGATGCTCATCCATCCTCCTCGCGCACGGCGCGCCTGCTGCACGCGGGGCGCAGCAAGATCGCCAAGAAGGTCGCCGAGGAAGCGGTCGAGGTCGTGATCGAAGCCATGCTGGATCACAGGGACGCGGTGGTGCGTGAAAGCGCCGACCTCCTCTACAATCTCGCCGTGCTGTGGGCGTCGGTCGAGGTCGAACCCAAGGCCGTATGGAAGGAAATGCAGCGGCGGGAGCGATTGTTCGGCATTGCCGAAAAGCTCGCCAAGCAACGCGGCCTGCTCAAGGCGCGCCGCAAGATACCACCGGCGACCGCGGTGCGGGCGCGCAAGCGTGGATGAGCGGGCGGCCGGAGCCCCGGCGACGCATGGACAGGGACGCTGCGGCCGGCTAAGCAGGCCCCCATGCTGCGAAAGCTCTACAACTGGTGCATCCAGGCCGCCGGCAAGCCCTACGCGACCTGGATTCTCGGGGCGGTCTCGTTCACCGAAAGCTCGTTCTTTCCCCTCCCGCCGGACACCATGCTCGTCCCCATGGCGCTCGCGCGGCCGGACAAGGCCTACCACTACGCCGCGGTCTGCACCGTCGCTTCGGTCGTCGGCGGCATGCTGGGCTATGCGATCGGCGCGTATCTCTACGAATCGGTCGGCCTGTGGCTGATCAGCCTTTACGGCTATGGCGACAAGGTCGAGACGTTCCGCGAGGCCTATGCGCGCTGGGGCAGCTGGATCATCCTGATCAAGGGGGCGACGCCGATCCCCTACAAGATCGTCACGATCACCTCCGGCTTCGCCGGGTACAACTTTTTCATGTTCGTGTTGTTATCGATGATCACGCGCGGAGCACGCTTTTACCTCACCGCGTTCCTGCTCAGCCGTTACGGACCGCAGGCGCGCGAGGCAATCGAAAAGCGGCTCGGCTTCTGGTTCAGCGTGTTCCTGATCGCGCTGATCGGCGGCATCATCGTCGCCGTCTACGTATTCTGAGGCGCCGTCGGAGAGCGGCGTGAATCTTTACGCGAAGCTGTGCGAACGTGAAGCGGCCGGGCGGCCGGGCGCCGTGGGCGTGATCGGCGCGGGCAAGTTCGGCACGATGTTCCTTGCCTAGGCGCGGCTCGCCCGCGGGCTACATGTCGTCGGCGTCGTGGACCTCGATCCGGCGCGCGCCCGCGCGCAGCTTGCGGCCGCCGGCTGGGACGCGCCGCGCTACGCCGCAGCTTCGCTCGGCGAGGCGCTGAGAACGGGTCGCACGCATGTGGGGCCGGACGCCGAGGCGCTGTTCGCGCTTGCCGAACTCGAGGTGATCGTCGAAGCGACCGGCGTGCCGGCGGCCGGCATACGGCATGCGCTCGCGGCGATCCGCCACGGCAAGCATGTGGTCATGGTCAATGTCGAGGCCGACGCCCTGGTCGGCCCGCTGCTCGCGCGCAAGGCCCAACAAGCGGGCGTCGTCTACAGCCTCGCCTGGGGCGACCAGCCGGCCCTGATCTGCGAGCAGGTCGACTGGGCCGCGCGCCTGCGGCTTCCATGTGGTCGCAGCCGGCAAGGGCACGCGCTACGAGCCGCATTACCACCGCTCGACCCCCGACACGGTGTGGGTATTGCCGAACAGCATATTGAGGAACTGGCCCGGATCGGCGCCGACCGTGGCGGTCGCGAGCGCGATGCGCACGTCGAATAGGCCCGCGCCTACCGCTTCGATGGTTTCGACACGGCCCACGATGTCGGCGCGCACGAACGCTTCGTCGACCGCCGCGAGGGGCATTTCAACGCTCTGCTCGATCGCGATTTCGTTCGCGCGCACCTCGATCGCACGGGCATCGGCGCGGACACGATAAATGGCGCAGAGGCGTTGCGGCACGGCGGCGCAACCTTAAGGCATGGCGGTTCGACCCGCCGTCACGGCTTCAAAGCCCAGGGTGGCGGGCGCTTGTCGCGAAACGCGGCGCGGCCTTCAGCTCCTTCGTCGGAATCGAACAGCCGCCGGAAGCCGACCTGCAACTGGTCGATCCGCTCCCTGGCCGGCGTCATGTCCGCAAGCTCGCTCAGTTCGCGCTTGGTCGCAGCAATCGCCCCGGGCGCCGACTGCAACACGTCCGCCAGCAATTCGCCGAGCGCCCGGTCGCCCGCGCCGGTCGCGTAGAGGCGGTGCGCCACGCCCATCGCGAGAGCTTCCTGCGCGTTGAACCGCTCGGCGGTGATGAGATAGCGGCGCAGATTGCGCGCTCCCAGCGCGCGGGCAAAGAACGGGATGTAGGGGCCCACTCCGAAGCCCAGCCGCAGCTCCGGGAGCGAGAAGAACGAATCCTCCGCCGCAAGAAGCACGTCACAGCAGGCCGCGAGCGCGAACCCGCCGCCGAAACAAGCGCCGTGGACGAGCGCGATGGTCGGCTTGGGACAGGCGTCGAGGGCGAGGCAGACATGCGGCATCAACACCTGCGGCTCGTGTTCCCCCGCTCCGGTATGCACGAGCGGATCGTCGACGAGATCCCCGCCGACGCTGAAATGCTTGCCGGCCCCGCGCAGCACCAGCGCGCGGATGTCGGCCGCCGCCCCCAGCCTCGCCATCTCCGCCGCGAGACGATCGAGCATGCGCCGATTATAGGCGTTGCCCTTGTCCGGCCGGTTGAGCTCGAGCGTCGCAACGCCGCGGTCGTCAGTAGCGGCGAGCACGAGCTCGCGGGGCGCAGTCATTGCAGTTCCATCCTCGCGTTCGTGGGGCGGGCAGGCTCAGTCGCGCAGCGTTGCGAGGCCGTTGGTGAGCACGATCTCGTCGCGCCCGACGACACGGCATTGAAAGGAGATGCGTCCAGGCTCGGACCATATTTCGGTGCGAATGGTCTCGCCCGGAAAAACCGGACGAGAGAAGCGCGCCGAAATGCTCGCCAGCCGGTCGGGGCGGTAGTCGAGCTGGCGCAGGATCGCGTGGGCCGCGATCCCGAACGTCGCCGCCCCGTGCAGGATCGGCCGAGGAAAGCCGGCGGCCTTCGCGCGCTGCGGATCGGCATGCAGCGGATTCTCGTCCCCGGTCAGCCGGTAAAGGAGGGCGAGATTGGCCGGCGTCGGCAGATCGCAGATACGCGCGGGCGGGCCATCCGGGATTGCAGGCGGCTCCGGCAACGTGGTCGCGCGGCCGCCAAAGCCGCCATGCTTGCGCGCGAGCAGATTGCTCTCGACGCAGGCGACCGGCGTCCCGTCCCGCGCGAGGAGATCGCGCGTCGCGAGAACGATCGCGGGGCCGCCCGGCCCGCGATCGACCACCTCCCTGATGCGCGGTCGGCTGAGGAGCTCGTCGGCAGGCGCCAGCGGACGCACAAGCGTGACCTTCAGTTCGGCGGCCACGACCATGGTCTCGTCGAGGCCGAACGCCGGGTCGGTCATGCGGCCTGGCCAGCCGAGCACGGCGGCCATCGTGGGAAAGGCTTCGAGCCCGCGCTCATACACGAATTTGAGCTGGCCGGGATCGAGCGGATCCATGCCGAGCCCGATGCCGAGGGCGTAGAGAATGCAATCGCGCGGCCCATAGTTCACGGCGATGTCGGCCGGCCGATAGGCCATGATGCGGTCGTAGTTCAACGCCATCGCCGCGCCGCTTTCGTTTTCACCCCGCGACGGCGCGCAGGCCGCCCTCGGTCGGATCGACGCTCCGCTGGTCCGACGCTCTCAACTGGTAGAAGGCGGCGTAACGCTGCCCCTTGCGTATGAGTTCGTCGTGGCGGCCGGACTCGACGATCACGCCGTCTTCGACCACATGGATCATGTCCGCATGCGCGATCGTGTAGAGCCGATGGGCGATCATGAGCGTCGTGCGGCCTTTGATCAGCTCCGCCATCGCCGCCTGCACGAGATATTCGGACTGGCTGTCGAGCGAGGCGGTCGGCTCGTCGAGCAGGATGATCGGCGCGTTCCGGATGAGGGCGCGCGCAATGGCGATCCGCTGGCGCTGGCCGCCCGAGAGTTGCGCGCCCTGTTCGCCCACTTTGGTCTCGTATCCGTCCGGAAAGGTGGCGATGAACTCGTGCGCATGCGCGCCGCGCGCGGCGGCGAGAATCTCTTCCTCGGTCGCGCCGGGCCGGCCGAGCGCGATGTTCTCGCGAATCGTTCCGTGGAACAGGAACACGTCCTGGCCGACATAGGCGATGTGGCCGCGCAGCGACTGCGCCGACACCGTCGCGATGTCCTGGCCGTCGATGCGCACGGTTCCGCCCTGCACCTCGTACAGGCCCAGCAGCACGTTGAAGATCGTCGATTTGCCGCCGCCCGAGGCGCCGACGAAGGCGGTGACCGAACGCGGCGCAGCGGCGAAGGACATGCCGCGCAACACGGGCTCGCCGGGGCGATAGCCGAACGTCACGTCGGCGAACTCGATCCGGCCGCCCGTCACTTCGAGCTCGCGCGCACTGCTCCGGCCCGAGCCGACCGGCAGGTCGAGAAGTTCGAACAGGATGCGCACCCCGGTCAGCCCGTTCTGCAGTTCGAGATTGAGCCGGGCGAGACGCTTGGCCGGCTCGTAGGCGAGAATGAACGCGGTGATGAAGGAGGTGAACCCGCCCGGCGCGCTGCCGAGCACAAGCACATTGTAGCCGCCGATCAGCAGGACGCCCGCGATCGCGATGCCGCCGAGCGTTTCCATCAGCGGCGTCCCGCGATTGGAGACGCGCGCGAGCTTGTTGGAAGCGCGCTCGATCGCGTCGACATGCGCGAAGACCTTCGCGCGCATGACGTCTTCGAGATTGAACGCCTTGATGATCTTGAAGCCCTGCACCGTCTCCTGCAGCGATTGCAGGACGAGCATGTTGCCGCCGAACTGCGCAAGCGTGATGCTGCGCACCCGCTTGATCAGCTTGCGCAGGAACAGCACCGCGGGCGGCAGCACGATCAGCGCGCCGATCGACAGGAGCGGCGCCCCGTAGACCATGACCGCGCCGAGCGCGACGAAGGTGAGAAGATCGCGCCCGATGGCGGTGACCAGAAGATTGAGGACGGCGGAGGCGGAATTGGCCCCATAGCTGACGCGCGCGCCGAATTGGGAGGAATGCTTGTCGGCGAAGAACGCCATGTCCTGGTGCAACAGCTTGTCGAACATGCGCCTTTGATTGGCGGCGATGATCTGGTTGCTGATCCGCGCAAGCGTCACCGCCTGGCCGTAATTTGCGAGCCCCTTGAGCGCGAAGATCACGACCGCGAGGCCCGCGACGACGGCAATGCCGAAAAAATTGCGGCTGACATAGGCCTGGTCGATCGCCGTCCCGATCAGATAGGCCGTCGCCGCCGTGCATCCCGCTCCGAGGGCCATGAAGGAAAAGGCGAGCGCATAGCGCTTCCAATAGGCGCGGCCGTAATCATTGACGAGGCGGGCGACCGTATTGGCCGTGCCCGAAGGATCCGCGAGCCGTTCGCGCAAGGCATTCCGGGCTCGCATAAAATATTTCTGCATGCAGGACTCACAAGAGCCGACCGGCCCGGCGACGCGAACTTAGTCGATCGGCCGATCCGGGTACAACAGCGAACGTTCCTTTAGGATGGACTTAGCGCGGCGCCAGCCGAGTGAGCTTGGCGAATTTCCCAAGCCACCGGTTGCTGAGGCTGGACAGATCGACTTTGCTTTCCACATCGAGCCCCCCGCCTTTGTAGATCGCGACAAGGCCCAATGCGATGGTCAAGATCACCGCCGGATAGACGGCGTACAGCACGGCCGGCGCGCTCTGGCCGAGCGCCATGCACAGGAAGCCGAAGATCCGCAACGCGAACACCCCGGCGCACACAACCATGATCGAGACGAGCCCTCCCTGTCGCGTGGTGCGCGGGATGCAGAGCACGACGAAGGCGATCACCACGAATGCGAACGGATACAGAGGCGCGACCAGCCGGTCATGCATTTCGACGCTGAACTGCGCGCCGGCGGCCTTGAGCAATGGGTCCTCCGCGTCCGGCGCGACCAGCTCCCAGAGGTACTTTTCGCGCAGCCCATAGGAAATGCGCGACGCGACGGTGTAGGGCGACAGGTCGAAGGCATAGCGCTCGAACTGGACCATGGTGGGGTCGCGGTCGACCGCGCGCCGGCGCTGCACCCAGCCATCGCTCATGACGAGGAAGGTCCCGGCCTTGCTCTGGACGATGTTTCCCTGCTCCGCGATCACCGTCGTCCGCTCGTTGGCATTGCGCGAATCGTCGATCAGGATGCCGCCGAACTGGCTGTCGCTGCGTTTCTCGCGGATATTGAAGGTGAGGCCTCTCTCGATCGACGTGAAGGTGCCGGGCCGCACGATATTGGCCACCAGATCCGCCCTCACCCGGCTGAGCTGCTGAACGAGCTCACGCTGCAGCCTTGGGGAGACGTAGGCGCCGATGAACACCACGAAGATCGAGACCACCGCAGCGAGCGCCAGGAACGGGCGAAACAGCCGCCCGGGCGAAATTCCGGCCGCGCTCATGACCACCAGCTCGGAATCGTTGTTGAGCCGCACAAGCGTATGAAGGACGGCCATCAGCATCGCAATCGGCGCGAGAACCAGCATGAGGCCGGGAATGATCAGGCTCGTAATCGAGAAGAAGACGAGCACCGTTTGGCCCTGGCCGGTGATCAGATCGATCTGACGGAGGATCTGGGTCACCCAGATCACCGCGGTCAGGCTGATCAGGACGACCAGGAAGCTGTTGAAGCTGGTCCGGAAAACGTATTTGTCGAGCGAATCCATATGCCCCATCGCCGCGCGCCCTTGCAACCGCCCGACCGCCGCCGAATCTGGCGCGATCTTATAGGCCATGTTGTGGCGGCGGGCACCCGCCATCGGGGTCCCCCCTGCCCGTGCAGCCGGGACGCGAGGGCCGGTGATCCGTCGAACGTCCGTCTGGCCGGCCCAATCGGCTGTGCGGAACCGGTCACAAGGCCCGGCGTATTGTTGACAGATCGCAGATTTGTCGGCACCACATCCAATACGATATAAAGGATATCGCGTACTCTCGACGGGAGAGATCGGTCCGCCGACGCCGAAGGAGCAACCGCCCCGGAAACTCTCAGGCAAAAGGACCGTCGAGAGGTCTGAATCTGGAAAGTGACGCCGGGTGGCGTCCGCCGACGGGATAACGTTCTCAGGCACAAATACAGATGGGGCGCCGTAGCGAGCCGGACTCGCGGGAGGCGCCTTATGGCCTGTTTCGACCGTCGAGCAATGTCGCCAACGCCGCGCCGCGGCCTCAGGCGATTGGACCGGCTTGTGTCCCTCAATGCAGTCGCAACGCCACGCGCGCGATCGTGCGCGCCCGGCTCCGCAGTCCCGTTGTGTATTAAACGCAAAGTATTGACGCAAAGCGAGGAACAGCCATGCATGCTCCCTATCGTGCTGAGGCCGATGCCGGTGAAACGTCCTTTGTCCAGCGGCATGTCGGTCCGAACGCACGCGATATCGAAGCCATGCTGGCGACCGTCGGCGCACGGAGCCTCGATGCCCTGATCGGCGAGGTGATTCCGGCGTCGATCCGGCGACGCGGGCCGCTCGCGCTTGCGCCGGCCTTATCGGAGCGAGCGTCGCTCGCCCGAATGCGCGAGATCGCAGGTAAGAACGAGGTGTCCACCTCGCTGATCGGGCAAGGCTATTACGGCACGATTCTGCCCCCGGTGATCCAGCGCAACATTCTGGAAAACCCGGCCTGGTACACCGCCTACACCCCGTACCAGCCGGAGATCAGCCAGGGCCGGCTGGAAGCCCTGATGAACTTCCAGACCATGATCGCCGACCTGACCGGGCTGCCGGTCGCCAATGCCTCGTTGCTCGACGAGGGAACGGCTGCGGCGGAAGCGATGACGCTCGCGCACCGCGCCGCAGCCGCGAAGGGCTCCGCCTTTTTCGTCGACCGCAATGTGCATCCGCAGACGCTCGCGGTGTTGCAGGTCCGCGCCGAGCCGCTCGGAATCGATCTCGTGGTCGGGAGTCCCGGTGAGGACCTCGCCCGCGCAGAAGTCTTCGGCGCGCTCTTTCAGTATCCGGACACGTTCGGAACGGTCAGCGATTATCGCGACGCGATCGCCGCCCTGCATGCGCGCGGCGGACTCGCGATCTTCGCGGCGGACCCGCTCGCGCTGTCCCTGCTTACGCCTCCGGGCGAACTCGGCGCGGACATCGCGATCGGCTCCACCCAGCGCTTCGGCGTGCCGATGGGTTTCGGCGGGCCGCATGCCGCCTACATGGCGGTCCGCGACGAACTCAAGCGGAACATACCGGGGCGCATCGTCGGGCTATCGGTCGATTCGCGTGGCGCGCCGGCCTATCGGCTCGCCCTGCAGACCCGCGAACAGCACATCAGGCGCGAAAAGGCAACGTCGAATATCTGCACCGCGCAGGTGCTGCTCGCGGTGATCGCCTCGATGTATGCCGTCTATCACGGACCCGAAGGGCTTACCGAGATCGCGCGCCGGGTGCACCGCCGGACCGCGGTCCTTGCCGGCGGGCTCCGCAAGCTCGGCTTTGCGCCTCTGAACGAGTCCTTTTTCGACACCCTCACGGTCGCGGTCGGCGCGCGGCAGGACGAAATTATCGCGCGCGCACGCGCTGAGCGGATCAATCTGCGCGCGGTCGCGCCGGGCGAATGCGGAGCTGCGGCGGCGATCGCCATCAGCCTCGACGAGACCACCGGCGAAGCCGTGGTGGAGGCCGTCTGGCGCGCTTTCGGTGGGATGCTTGCTTATGGCGAGGTCTCGTTCGCGGCCCCCGACGGACTGCCGGCGAACCTCGTGCGCCGATCGGACTTCCTGCGCCATCCGGTGTTCCAGCGCTATCGCTGCGAAACGGAGATGCTGCGCTACATGCGCAAGCTCGCCGATCGCGACCTTGCGCTCGACCGGGCCATGATCCCGCTAGGCTCCTGCACCATGAAGCTCAACGCCACGACCGAGATGATCCCGGTCACCTGGCCGGAATTCGCCGACATGCACCCGTTCGCGCCGCCCGAGCAGGCGCGCGGCTACCACGAACTCGCCCGCGAACTCGCCCGCATGCTGGCCGAGATCACCGGTTTCGATGCGGTGTCGCTGCAGCCGAATTCCGGCGCGCAGGGAGAATATGCGGGGTTGCTCGCGATCCGCGCCTATCACCGCGCGCGCGGCGAAGCGCACCGCACCGTCTGCCTCATCCCCTCCTCCGCGCACGGGACCAACCCGGCCTCCGCCGCCATGGCCGGGCTCAAGGTGGTCGTCGTCGCTTGCGACAAGCTGGGCAATGTCGATCTCGCCGACGTGGAGAAGAAGGCGGCGCTGCATGCCCACGAGCTGGCGGGCGCGATGATCACCTATCCTTCCACGCATGGCGTGTTCGAGGAGCATATCCGCGACATCTGCGACGTGGTCCATGCGCATGGCGGGCAGGTCTATCTCGACGGCGCGAACCTCAACGCGCAGGTCGGCCTCGCGCGCCCGGGCGACTACGGCGCCGATGTCAGCCACATCAACCTGCACAAGACGTTCTGCATTCCGCATGGCGGCGGCGGCCCGGGCATGGGGCCGATCGGGGTCAAGGCGCATCTCGCCCCGTTCCTGCCGGGACACCCTGCGCTCGACGGAGGAGCGGCAAACGTCGGGCCGGTCTCGGCCGCCCCTTACGGCTCGGCGTCGATCCTGCCGATTTCCTATGTCTACATCCTGATGATGGGCGCGGCCGGCCTGCGCCGCGCGACCGAGGTCGCCATTCTGTCGGCGAACTACATCGCGGCGCGGCTCGCGCCGCACTACCCGGTGCTCTACAAGAACGAGAAGGGACGGGTCGCGCATGAATGCATCGTCGATCCGCGCCCGCTGAAGGAGCGCAGCGGGATCACCGTCGACGATATCTCCAAGCGCCTGATCGATTACGGCTTCCACGCGCCGACCGTGTCGTTCCCGGTGGCCGGCACGCTGATGATCGAGCCGACCGAATCGGAGAGCAAGCGCGAGCTCGACCGCTTCATCGACGCGATGATCGCGATCCGCGAAGAGATCGCGGCCGTCGAGAGCGGCGCCTGGCCGGCGGAGCAATCGCCGCTGCGGCACGCCCCGCATACCGTGCATGATATCGCCGAGGCCGACTGGACGAGGCCCTATGCGCGCGCGGAAGGCTGCTTCCCCCCGGGCGTCGACCGCATGGACAAGTACTGGGCCCCCGTCGGCCGCGTCGATGCGGTCTATGGCGACCGCCACTTCGTCTGCTCCTGCGCGCCCGTCGAGCCGTATGCCGGGTGAGGGGTTTTCCCCGCTAGAAAGCAAAGAAAGGTGCGGAATAGCCCGCGGGCATTTTCCTGCGTCCAGGTCCTCGCAAACGGTTCCGAGAGGCTTTGTCTCTTCGTCATGCGCGGGCTCGCATGCATCGAGCCCGACAGTCACTGACGTGATGGCGGCCGGCGAGGCAGTGCTTCAGTACCGAGGATCGCCGGCCCACCCGGGCGATCCTCATTTCGAGTGCTCACGTCGCGCAACCCGGCCTGCTCCGGATTTGCGCGCCGCTATGAGCCGCGATTCGTCGTGCTCCTTCCTACCCGTCCGGTCACCTCCTGCTTGGAGCAAATTTGCTCTCGCTCCTGCGAAACCGGCTGACTTGCTGCGCGTAACTATCGTCATTGTTCTGCTCGTGGTTCGTGACTCGCAACAAGAGGAGCAACACATGACAACCGCATCGAAGATTTTCGCGGCGCTGTTTGCCGTCGCGTTGTTCAGCCCGACTGCGCTTCAAGCCGGAACGATCGTAGGCCTTGTCGACGGCAATTCGCTTGTCATGATCGACGCCGCGAGCCGCAAGGTGACCGGAAAGGTCCATATCAAGGGCGGCTTCAACAAGATTCTGGGCATCGACATGCGGCCGGCTGACGGCGTGCTCTATGGCGTCACGAGTGACGGCACGATCGTCACCATCGACCTGAATTCCGGTCAGGCGACGAACAAAAGCAAGCTCAGCGAAGCATGGAAGTCGGGCATAACCACCACGATCGATTTCCATCCCGTAGCCGATCGACTGCGCGTGATGGGGTCGAACGGCGCCAATGTCCGCGTCAATGTCGACGACGGCAAGGCGACCATCGACGGTTCGCACAAATACAAGGACGGCGACGTCAATGCAGGCAAGACCCCGAAGGTCATCGCCGGCTCCTACTCGAACTCGGTGAAGGGCGCCCAGTCGACCGCGCTCTACGACCTCGATGCGGCAACCGGTGCGCTTGTCACCCAGGCCCCGCCGAACGACGGCATTCTCAATACCGTGGGTCCCCTCGGCGTGCGGCTCGATGGCCGGGTCGCGTTCAAGATCGCCGCCGGCCAGGAGCGCAATGACGCGTGGCTGGTCGTGGACGGCAATCTCTGCTCAGTCGACCTGAAGACCGGCAAGGCGACGATGGCGGGCAAGATCGGTGGACTCACCGGAAAACTGACCGACATCGCCTGGTGGGAGTAGCGCACGCGGCTCGAAAATCCCGCCAGTCCTCGCGGTCGCGGGCTGGCTTTCACGTTGCACTATGCCCCAGCGTCGGAACCTTGCCGAGATCGGATATCGGTCGCCAAGCCACTCATCACGAATCGCCGCAGGGCCCCGCCGACGTCGAAACTTTCGTCTACTTCGAGCGCCCGCTCTGCGGCTGCGCCGAGTGTATTCCCGCTCACGACGGCCTGGCGGAACAGGAATTCGCCCTGTTCCAGTCGATCGAACCGGAACGCTCCGCGCGATCCGTAAATCTCGAGCCAGATGTCGGCGGCTGACAGCTGATACTGCTCCGGCGCGGTATCGGTCAGATAGAGCTTCAGGAGATCGTCGACCGGCCACGGGCTCGCAAGATAGCAGAGGCCCGGTTGTGCAACGAGTTCGACGTCGGAGAGGTCGCCGTGCTCCGCAAGGCTATGCAGATCGAGCGCAGGCCGGTCGATTGCGATAGCCGCGTGCACAAGCCGCCATTCGAGTTCGGCGAACCAACGCAGATAGG
>DASUPI010000447.1:0-2443 GCA_036281135.1 Rhodoplanes sp.
AAACGCCGCGATCGAGATCGATATCGGACCAGCAGGCCTTTAAAACTTCACCGAGCCGCGCCCCGGTTAAGATTTGAAGGCGTACGGCGTTTGCGGCGCGTTGGTTCGGGTGAGCCATGAGCACGGCGAGCAGTTGGCTCAACTCGCGATCGGAAAGCCAGCGTTCGCGGCGTTCCTCCTGGAATCGTTCAATGCCCTTGACCGGGTTGTCGCTCCGCCATCCCCATTTTACGGCGAGCGATAGCATCTTCGAGAGCAGAGCCAGCAGTCGGTTGGCCTGGTAGGGCGTTCTCTTCATCGAGACGTGCAGTGAATGAATGTCACGAGATTGGACCGTGGCGACCTTCTTGCTGCCAAGCCGGGGCAGAATGATCCGATCGATCATGGAGCGGTCGTTCTCGACGCTTCTGGCTCGCTTCTTCGGGATCGCGTGTTGTTCGAGGTAGTCCGCTGCAAGCTGCCGCATTGTTGGCGCATCGCGAACCGCGCGATCATCCACGACCGGATCGTTGCCCCTTAAGGCGTCAGCGAGAATGATACGCGCCCGTTCCTTGGCTTTGTGGAACGTGAGCAGCGGCCCGTGTTGGCCGATAGTTTTCCGTCGCGAAGCGCCGGTCTTTCTGTTCCGGTATTGAACGATGTAGCTCTTCACGCTGGACGGCTTCACTCGAATGCCGAAGCCGGGAAGCGCTGAATCCCATATGACGTAGTCCTGACCGCTGGGTGCGAGGCTTTCGACCGTGGACTTCGTCAGTTTTTGCTTTGCCATGGAATGGGCCGATGTTCGGGTAAGCGCGAGGTAAGCACGGGTAAGAGAACTTTGACGAAAATTAGAGTATCACAATAAGGCAATGAATTGCAAAAAATAGCGATGTATCAGCCAATTGTAGGGCTATCGCGTAGCGGGTCGAAATCGGCATAATGTGAGCGCCAACGACTCTTAATCAGCGGGTCCAAGGTTCGAGTCCTTGTGCGCCCACCAATACCAGAGTATCGGCCGTCATTGTGGGGCACGCGGGGTCGCGTGAAACCGAGCGCGAATTACGGGCGTCGCGCAGATCACGACCGGGTCCTTGAATCAACCCGCCGCGAGGATCGGCAGAGTGACGGCGTCGGCGATCGAGCGACCGAAGCGAACCTCGAAATCGGCCCCCGCAAGCCGCGCCGATCCCGCGCGTTCCGCCTCGCCATAGCCGGTCAGAACGTGCATGGCCCCGGCAAGGCCCGCACGCTTGGCCGCTTCGACATCGATGCCTTTGTCGCCGACCAGCCATGATATCGGCAGATCGAGATCGAGAGCGGCGGCGGCGCGCAGCAGCATGCCGGGATTTGGCTTGCGCGCCGGGTGATGCGGGATCGCGAACGCGCCTCGCCCCGCCGGATGATGCGGGCAGGCATAGACCGCGTCGAGATGCGCGCCCTGCGCATCGAGCGCCGACCGGATCGCGTCCTGGACCGCTGCGAACGCAGCCCAGTCGAAATAGCCGCGGCCGATGCCCGATTGGTTGGTCACCAGCACGACCGGAACGCCCCGCCGGTTGGCGGCGGCGATAACCGCAGCGGCGCCGGGAAGGATGCGGACGTCTTCGGCCCGGCAGAGATAGTCGGCCTCCTCCACCACGACGCCGTCCCGATCGAGAAACAGCGCCGCGCCGCCGCGCGCGGCGCCCTCGCGCACCTCGCACCAGACGCCCTCGGCATCGATCGGATCTTCGAGATCCCGCATGCGCATGTCCTCGGGTGCTGGCCTCTCGTCCGTATTTGCGCGATGAAGCCTGACGCCGCGGCCGTGGTCGCTCGCCGAGGCGCCGATCGCTGCTTCGGCCTTTGCAAAACAGGTTATACTGCGTCCGGTTTACGCGGAAAGGGCAGATGATCGACAGGAACGATGTGGTCGCCACGCATTTTCGCCAGTCTTGCGAGGCGCTTGACCGGGTGGCCGCCGACCCCGGCCTGCTGACTTCGATCAGCGCCATTGCGGGGGCGATCACCCGGGCGTTCCGCGACGGCGCGAAACTGCTGATCGCCGGCAATGGCGGCAGCGCGGCCGATGCGCAACACATCGCCGGCGAGTTGTTGTCGCGCTTCGGTTTCGACCGTGCGCCGCTGCCGGCGATCGCGCTGACCACCGACACGTCGGTGCTGACTGCAATCGGCAACGACTACGGCTTCGATCGGGTTTTCGAGCGCCAGGTGCGTGGCCTCGGACGGCCGGGCGACATCTTCCTCGCGCTCTCGACCTCGGGCCGCTCGCCCAATGTGATTTGCGCGCTCAAGGCGGCGCGCGAGATGGGCATGGTCACGATCGGGTTCACCGGGGACGGCCGCCGGGACATGACCGCCTATTGCGATCACTGCCTGGCCGCGCCATCGGCGGAAACGCCGCTGATCCAGCAGGTTCATATCGTCGCGGCGCACGCGATCTGCGGGCTCGTCGAACGCG
>DASUPI010000448.1:0-3314 GCA_036281135.1 Rhodoplanes sp.
AATGTGCTGCCGTGTGGCGTAATCAAATGATATTCTGGATATCGTTTGTGCTGATACTTGTTGAACATTAGCCCCTTGCCGTTTGTGAGTCCCGACAGTGGGTATCGGTTTTTAGTTTAACGCGGCTGCTTCGCGGTTGCCAACAGGATCGTATTGATGCCGCAGCTAGCCTGGATTTCCACGGACTGGAATCCCAGTAACGCCGGATTCGGCAAGGGATTCAGACGACTCGGGATTTCAGCGCTTTCCGTTATTCGATATGGTGAGCTGATAACGGGAGTGCACGCCGTTTCCTTCGCACCGGCGACGATCCTCGGCGAGTCGGGTTCTCCGCGCTTCCGTGCATGAACCTCCGCGGAATGCCGCCTTTATGGCGATCGTAGGTTTCGTTGTTCAATTCGCGGTTGACACCAGATATGGCAAATGACACTGCCAATATGTGCCTATCAGATCACCATATGAACTAACAGACCCGCGGCAGTTCTTTGCGGAGCCGGCGACCCCACGCCAGCGCCAGTACGAAGCCTTGCGGGCTTACTTCGTGGAGAGGCTCGCCTCGGCTGAGGCGGCGCGTCGCTTCGGCTATTCGCCGGGCGCCTTCCGGGTGCTCTGCCATACCTTCCGCCGAGGGGAGTTGCCGGACTTCTTCACCACGGCGCATCCGGGACCTCGCGAACAGCCCAAGAAGAGCGCCGCCCAGAAGCAAATCGTGGCGCTGCGCAAGCGCAACTATTCGGTCTATGAGATCAGTCAAGCTCTCAAGGAACAGGGAACGCCGCTGAGCGCCACTGCGGTGCGCGAGGTTCTGGCCGCAGAGGGGTTCGCACCCTTGCCGCGCCGGCTCGACGAGGAGCGTCCCGGCCGGGTCGGCCCCAGCGCCGAGGCCGTCGCCAATGTCGGCGACTTCACGCTCTCATCGCGCGAGTTCACGACACGGGTGGGAGGGCTGTTCCTGTTTATCGCCGATCTGGTGCGGATCGATACCGATGCGCTGGCGCTCGCCGCCAAGCTGCCCGGCTCGCGCATGATCCCGGCCGCCCACGCGCTGCGCGCCGCGCTGGCCCTCAAGCTCTGGTCCATCGAGCGCAAGAGCCACGTCATGGCGCTCGTCGCCGACGAGGGCCTTGCCCTGTTCTGCGGCCTTAATGCCATGCCCAAAAAGAGCTTCCTCTCGGAATATTCCTCGCGGATCACCCGCCAGACAGTCTCGCGCCTGCTCGCTTCATGGCACACGCGGTTCGCCGGAGACGCGCTGTTCACCGGTGAATCTCTCAACCTCGATTTCCACTCCGTGCCGTATTTCGGCGAGCATCCCCTCGTCCAATCCCATTATCTGTCGAAGCGAAGTCGCCGGCAGCCCAGCATCCTCACCTTCCTGGCCCAGGACGCCGACAGCCATGTGTTCTGCTACGCGAACGCCGACATCCGGAAGGGTGAGGAAGCTGATGAGGTGTTCCGCTTCATCGACTTCTGGAAGCGCCAGTACGGCCGCGTCCCGCAGCATCTCGTTTTCGATTCCAAGCTCACCACCTACGAGGGGCTCGACCGGCTCGACGCCGCCGGGATCACCTTCATGACCCTGCGCCGACGCACCAAGGGCCTGCTCGCCGACGTCGACGGGCTGCCCCCATCCGCCTGGCGCACCGTCACACTCGACTTGCCGCACCGCAAGTATCGCACGCCGCGGATCTAGGAACAGAAGGTCCGTCTGCGCGAGCGCAGCTACCGCCAGCTATTCATCAAGGATCTCGGCCACGACGAGCCCATGATCCTGGTCACCAACGATGCGAAATCCTCCGCTCGGAATCTCATCACCCGCTACGCCAAGCGCATGCTCATCGAGAACGCACTCGCCGACGCCGTGCGTTTCTTCCACATCGACGCGCTCTCCTCCTCGGTCGGGTTCAAAGTCGATTTCGACATGGCCCTCCTCGTCCTCGCCTCGGCCCTCTACCGCCTGACCGCCCGCCGCATGCGCGGCTACGACGACGCCCAGGCCCGCCAAATCTTTCGCGATCTCGTCGACATGCCCGCCGATGTCGCCGTTACACCGGCGAAAGTCAAAGTGCGCTTCCATCGCCGCGCCCATCTTCCTATCGTGCTCGCATCAGGGCTCATCGACAAACCCGTCGCAGTCCCGTGGTGGCAAGGCCGATCCCTGCGCCTCGTCCAATAGCGCCCCAACCGTCCGCGTTAGCTCAATTCCGGTCCGTGGAAATCCAGGCTAGCCGCCTTTGCCCCAATCTTCCTCCGCCTCGCGCCTCACCGCCTCACAGGCTGGGTTCTTCAACTTCAGCCAGTCGCGTGACGGCCCCGATCGGTAGGTCGAATTCTTGCGTTTGGACACGATCCCTTCGAGCCCCATTCTGCATGCATGCGCTAATACGGTTGGCCCGTCAGCTTCGATGTGCTCGTTCAAACGCAAGCCTGGACCAGCCTTTGCCAGCACTGAAGAAAGCGTCGCTTTTCGCACCTCCAGCGGTTCGCGGCGCAGGTCGTCGCCGTTTAATTCGATCAGGTCGAAGGCGTATAAAAATACGCTCGCGTCATGGCGGCGATGCCGCAGCCGGTCGAAGCTGGGAATGCCGGCGGCGTCACAGGCCACCGTTTCACCATCGAGGATAACCGAGTGCGAGCGCAGGCCGGCCAACGCCTGGACAATGAGTGGGAACCGAATGGTCAGGTCATTGCGGGGCCGGCTGTATAGCCGCACACGCGTGCCGTCCTTGCGCGCCATAACTCGGAAGCCGTCGTGCTTGATCTCATGCAGCCATACGTCGCCCGAAGGCGGTCGTGGCGCCCTGGTGGGTAGGCATGGAGGAACGAAGCCGAGAGGCAAGGACATAGGTGCAGCGCTATAGAGCGCTGAGACGCGGCACGTCAACGATGGTAATCAAGCTCGGCCATCCATCGTCCGCGGCGAGCTACGAGATCGCGGTTCCGGCAACCGAACCGCTCGTCGTCGAGGTGATCGAACGTCAGGGAGACGGGGAGCGCCGGCGGACGCAGACGATACCGCCCGACGGGGTTGCCGCTTTCGGTGGCGCGGTCGATCCCCGGCGTTAAACGCGCTGATAGCGAATGGTTGTTGTGGCTGTTGCCGCTGTGATAGGGCCGCAGAAACAACGCGCCCTGAGGCCTCGCTGGGGGGTATCCTTGGGCAAGTCACCCTGCTCACGTACCAGCCGCGCGGCTGCGCACGGGGCCGCCATAACGTTACCCAGGACGTTACCCCGATTTCTCCATTCTGGCGAAGTGTGTGCGTAAGGCTTTGAAGAAGTTGGCATGTGCGAAGGGAATCAAGCCGTCGACCT
>DASUPI010000449.1:0-3220 GCA_036281135.1 Rhodoplanes sp.
ATGTCGCCAAGCTGTTCGAGCAGTTGACCGGGACGCAAACCGAGCGAGCACAAGATGGAAGAGGTGCGAGCCGTCCTCGCGAAGGGGCATCACGTCATCGCGCTTGCGATCATGTTCGCCTCACAGCACAGGCCGAATCCTTGCCGCAGCGTGAAAAAACTTTACCGGCGGAGGTTTTTCCACGAGGTGCCGGGTCCCTGCGGCTTAGGACAGTTAGCTACGTCTCTCACATGCTTCAGTGTCCCCGGGCAGTATCCCGAATTTGGATAGTCCCTTATTCTTCGCGCGTATGCCTCATCGGGGCTCATCGTAAGGGAGAGGCCGAAAGCGATTGCCGCACATATTGCCAACTTTTGTGTCGACGTCATCACAAACTCCCATTTTCAAACAATCTTCGGACTGGATAACCTAATGACAGAAAAGCGACGCCGACGAGCATTGCCACCCGCTGATGGTCGCGCGGCGCACGCGGATGCGGGCGCGACTACTCCTGCTGCGCCTTGGCGATTTCCTCGTCCCTCGCCGTCGCGCGCTTGAGCGCCGGGCGATCGGCGAAGCGGGCGATATAGTCCGTGAATTCCTGCCGGTCGGGGATCAGGTTGAACTTGATGCTCCAGCGCAGCGACGAGCCGATCACGAGATCGGCGGTGGTGAATTGTTCGCCGAGCAGGAACGGGCCGGGCGTCACCGCGCGCGCGACGACGTCCATGGTCGTGTCGAAGTCGCCATAGCCGAGCGCCTGGCGCGGCGCCTCCTCCGCGCGCTTGAAGGCGCGGTCGATGATCGCCGGCTCGAGCGCGCCTGGATTGAAGAACAACCATTGGAGATACGGCCCACGGCGCGGGTCGCCGAGCGGAACGTTCAGTTGCGCCTGCGGGAAGCCGTCGGCGAGATAGCAGCAGATCGCCGCCAATTCGGTGATGATCACGTCGCCGTGCCGAAGCGCCGGGACCTTCCCCATCGGATTAATCGCGAGATAGTCGGGCTGCCGGTTCTCGCCCTTCTTCGAGTCGAGCACGTGCAGGTCGAACGGTTCGCCGATTTCCTCCAGCATCCAATGCACGACCGAGGAGCGCGAGGGCGCGATATGATAGAGCGTGAGGGCTGCCATCGACGGGACTTTCCTGCGTTGCGCCGCCGCCCTGCGGCGGGCCGGACCGAACCGGTCTTACGTCGTGATCATGACGGTTTGTAGCGCCTGCAGGGGCCAGCTTCGGCCGCGCCCAGGTCGCTTGGCACCGCTCAGGCGAGCGGCTTCAGCCCTTTGGCGTATGCCTTCCAGCGGCGCACATAATTGTCGGCGCCCGTGGCGATCGACTTCACCGCCTTCTCGTCGAGCGTGCGGACGACGCGCGCCGGCGCGCCGACGATCAGCGAATGTTCGGGGAACTCCTTTCCCTCCGGGATGACCGCGCCGGCGCCGACGATCGAGCCGTACGCGATGCGCACGCCGTTCATCACGATCGCGCCCATGCCGATGAGGCAATGCGAGTCGATCGTGCAGCCGTGCATGATGACATTGTGGCCGATCACGCAATCGCTGCCGATCGTCAGAGGATAGCCGGGATCGGTGTGCAATGTCGCATTGTCCTGGACTTGCGAGCGGACGCCCACCTCGATCCATTCGTTGTCGCCGCGCAGCACGGCGTTCCACCACACGCTCGCTTCTGAGAGCAGCCGCACGCGGCCGATCAGCACCGCCGTCCCGGCGACCCAGGATTGACCATCGGGCGGAAATTCCGGACGCACTCCGTCGATTTCGTAGATCGGCATGAACGCTCTCCCTGTGACGCCGAAGCGCGGGCGAACTTGCCACGGCGCGCGCGGCTTGGCGAGCGGAGAGCGGGGGGTCGGAAGGGAGCAGGCGCGGCTTTCGGGAGAACGCTTGCGGCCCTGCTCGCTTGCGCGGGCAGCCTTCGCCGCCGGCAAGGCCGGTGCCATACTCCCGCGCTGATTCGCGAATGGGAGGCGGCATGGACGCGGAGGGGATTATTCGACGGGAGGAAACCGGCCCGCGCGCGACGCGGCGCCATAGCCGGTGCCTGCTCGTAACCGTGCTGTCGGGCCTCGTTGTCGCGGCGCTCGGGGCGGGCTTCGTCGTCTACGCGCTGTGGCCGCGCTGGCCCGAGGCCTCGCCTGCGCCCGACGCGCCGCATGTGCCGATCGTCATCGCCGGCGAAACCTTCCACGTGCCGCCGGCGGCGATCCGCATCAAGGTGCAGCGTCGTCCCGGCCCGCAGGAGCGCATCGATCTGGTCTATACATGGCCCGCGCTCGCGCCGCCCGCCTCCGCGCCGAACGGCGGCGCGGCGATGGCGTCGGATCGGCTGTTCGTCACGATCGCCCCGAACGACGGGGCGGCCGAACCCGTCGAGCGACTGCGCACGATTTATCTGCGCTATGCAGCGACGGCGCCGTCACTCGCGCCGGACGGGCTCGCCGCCATCGCGTTCCGCGCCGGCACGCCCTATCAGGGCGAGTAGAACGGCCTCGGCGATGCTACTTTATGCCGACTAATCAACGCGCCGCGATGGCAGATGCCGCGCCGTGTCCCGTCCTTGTCCCAAGCCTGGCGCGGCTTCATAGCCCCTCGCGGCCTAGCCGCCCCCCTCCCCTCTCGCGCCGACCGCGGATGTACCGGCGGCCGGGCGGGGAACCACTCACAAGCGAAATTGCGGCGGGCGCGCCTTTCCCACCCTATCTAACGGCCGGTCGCAAGAAACGCCACGGGACAAGGCGGGCCGCATCATGCCCAAGGTGCGGGCGGATGGTGCGCTATGCATCCACGTCGATCGGCAACGCGACGCGACCAAAGAATGCCGCAAATCTATTTGCCAGCGCCTCCTTGTACGGTGAACAGAGACGCAATCTATCACCTTTCTGTTCAGCTATCGCTCGTAGGAAGCCTACCGGCAACGTGTATACTTGTCGAAAGTGCACCACAGAAATCTCGCGGTAAAACCTCTCATAATTGCATTCGGCAAGAACAAAAAACGCTGGTTCTTTGTTCTTCGCAGCATTCTTGAGTGCCCCTTTATTTGCTAGGGCGTGGTCTCGAGAAACCGAACTTCCTTCTTGGAAAAGTAAGAGGGGCAAAAGTCGGGGCAGTCAGGCGGTGGCGCAGCGATGCCTGACAATTGTCGGCAAGTACGGGATTTCGGTGTGGTTGGGCACTGCCAGCCGTGAGCCGAGATATTCCCAGAATGTGATGCCGAGTTTT
>DASUPI010000450.1:0-3398 GCA_036281135.1 Rhodoplanes sp.
ATTCGCTCGCTCCTCGTCGAGGTCGGCGTGAGTCCCGGAAAAGGGGCGGACGCCGGAACCGGGGGTCCCTACGTTCCGGTGAAGCCGCCGGCCAATACGGACACTTTCGAGCGCCAGGTGCATCGCATCCAGATCGCCCGCGCGCAGCTCGACCGCTTGAACAAGACGCTTGTTGCGGTGCCGCTCCGCCGTCCAGTGTCCGGTGAGATCGACATGAGCTCGACCTTCGGCACGCGCATCGACCCGTTTGTCGGCCGTCCCGCCCTGCACACCGGAATCGATTTCCGCGGCGATATCGGCGAGGCGGTCCGCGCCACGGGAACCGGAACCGTCATCAGCGCAGGGTGGAGCTGCGGCTACGGCAGGATGGTCGAGATCGATCACGGGAACGGTCTGACGACCCGCTACGGCCATCTGTCGGACATCGTGGTGCAGATCGGCCAAACGGTGAAAATCGGCCATGTGGTCGGCAGAATGGGCTCGACCGGGCGCTCGACCGGCCCGCATCTGCATTATGAGACGCGGGTCGATGGCGAGGCCGTGGACCCGCAGCGCTTCCTCCGCGCCGGGCTCCGCATGGGATCGCTGTGACGACCTACTGCAAACTCAACGCAACGAAGCGCAGATCTCCTTCGGCATTGGCGACGAGGAGCAGCGCCGATTTGCGCCCGTCCTTCTTGAGCTGACCGATCCGCTTCTGCAGGTCGGCGGCTGAGCCGACGGCTTCCTGGGCGACTTCGACGATCACGTCACCGGCATTGAGCCGCTTCTCGGCCGCGGCCGAGTTCGCGTCGACGCCGGTGATCACGACGCCGTTGATACCGTCCTTGATCTTGTAGCGACGTCGCAGCTCGTTCGTCAGATTGGCGAGGTTGAGGCCGAGCGTCTGCTGGACGACCGATTTCTCCTCGGGAGACGCTCCTGCGCCGTTCCGCTTGCTTGCCGCCGCGGCCTGCTTCTCGCCGTCTTCGAGGCGACCGAGGCGCACGGTCTTCCGCTCCTCCTTGCCTTGGCGGAGGATGATGACCTCCACATCCTTGCCGACCGGCGTGTCCGCAACCACGCGCGGCAGGTCGCGCATTTCCTTGATGTCCTTGGCGTCGAACCGGACGATCACGTCGCCGGTCTGAATTCCGGCCGGCTTCGCCGGACCCTTGTCGTCCACCCCGGCGACGAGCGCGCCGCGCGGCGGTTTGACATTCATCGTCTCGGCAAGCTCGTCGGTCATCTGCTGGATGCGCACGCCGAGCCACCCGCGGCGCGTCTCGCCGAACTGGCGAAGCTGGTCGATGACCGGCATCGCCGTTTTCGACGGCACCGCAAAACCTATTCCGATCGAGCCGCCCGAGGGCGAGATGATGGCCGTGTTCACCCCGACGACCTCGCCATCGAGATTGAACAGCGGCCCGCCCGAATTGCCCCGGTTGATGGCGGCGTCGGTCTGAATGTAGTTGTCATAGGGTCCGGAATTGATGTCGCGGTTGCGCGCGGACACGATGCCGGCGGTGACCGTGCCGCCAAGGCTGAAGGGATTGCCGATGGCGACCACCCATTCGCCGATCCGCAACTTGTCCGAATCCCCGAACTGCACCGCCTTGAGCGGCTTCTCGGGCTTCACGCGCAGAAGCGCGAGGTCGATCTTCTGGTCGCGCCCGATGATCTCCGCTTTGAGGCGCGTGCCGTCGTTGAGAATGACATTCACCTCGTCCGCGTCGGCGATGACGTGATTGTTGGTCACGACGATGCCCGAAGCATCGATGATGAATCCTGACCCGAGCGAGTTGACACGCCGCGGCCCGCGTTCACGCGGGTTGTCGCCCTGTCCGGGACCCTGCCCGGGGCCCTGCTGCCCGCGCCGGTTCTTGAAGAACTCCTCGAAAAACTCCTCGAACGGCGAGCCGGGCGGAAGCTGCGGCATGTTCGCCTGCGCTTCGACCTTCTGCGAGGTGGATATGTTGACGACCGCGTCCATCACCTTGTCGGCGATGTCGGCGATACCATCCGGCCCGCGCGCCGCCGCTTGACCGGCTGCGCCGAACAGGGCGAGGACGACCACCAGCGCTGCGGCGACCGGGCGACGGAACTTGTAAGAACGATCACGAGAAAGGCCGGTCATGACCTGACGATCTCCTCAGAGGGAAAGCACGGGCTCGAGTGCACCGGTTCTGCGCGGCGGCGGCACATATACGCGGTCTGCTGCGCCTTATGTAGGAACGCGGGCGTAAGCACGGAATGGGGCGGAATAGCGACTCCGAATCTCCCGCGCCCTCACGTACTTGGCAGCTATGCGGCCCGCCGGAGTTTCCGCAATTCAAAACCGCGATCGGGAGCGGCCGTATGCAACCGGCGTCGCCGCCTCGTCTATTGCCGCACTCTTGCGATTGCGTCAATTCGCCCTGTCCTTGTAGGCGTCCGTCGCCAGCCAGGCGGCAAAGGCCGGGCCGATCGCCTGCCCGCTGGCGAGCCCGTCCCGCCAATCGGCCCACGAGGGCCGCACGACCAGCATCCACCCGGCGCCGAACGCATCCTCGCTCAGAAGCGCGGGCTCGCGAATCAGCCGTTCATTGTGCGCGACCACGACGCCGTCGAAAGCCGCTCGCGCCGAGCCGACCCATTTGCCGCCTTCGACCACCGCGAACGAACGCGCTTTCTCGAATTCACGCCCGATCCGCTTGGGCGTGAACACCAGCACCTCGCCCATCAGCGAGGCCGCCCAAGGCGTAAACCCGGTACGCACCGTCCCGTCGGCAAGCGGTTCGTACCAGATCTGGTTGATCATGTCGTCGAACAGATGATCCGGATAGTCGGCCGCGTCCATCCTCGCCAATCCCGCTTCGCCGGCCCATGCGCCTTAGTAGGTGAGGACCCGGCATTCCCCCTCCATGATGTCCTGGATCATGGCGGCGGCCCCCATCATGCCGCGGCACTCCGGGATCAGATCGTTCTCGTCCAGGTCGAACAGCTCCAGATTCGCCGGGCAGGCCCAGAAGCGCGCGCCGTGCTCATGCGCCTCCTTGATCCAGTCATACACCGTCTTGGGATCGCCCGGCTTGATGAAGAGCTTATCGGCCACGCCCTTGTGCATCAGCGTTCCGGCGGCCGCGGTGCAGAGCACATCGACTTAAACATCGACTTCGTAGTCCATCGCGGCTGCGACCGCCGCGTGATAGAATGGCGCGCCGAGTTCCGTGACATTGCGCGGGTCCGTGTTCATCAGCACGATCAGGAGCCGCCGCGACACGGTGCGCGCCGCCTCTGCATCCGCGTCGATTGCAAGGCTCGGTCCCGCTGCATCGGTCATGGCGTGACCTCCTCGATCTTCAGTCGTCGTCCGCGGCAATCGAAGAAGCGGCCTTCGTTGAGCACCAGCCGATCCTCCGCGAGCCGCGCTTCGAGCG
>DASUPI010000451.1:0-2665 GCA_036281135.1 Rhodoplanes sp.
CGATCGAAGGCGGAAAAAGAAATCCCGTCTCACGGTCAATCGAACGAAAATTGCTCATCGAGCGACACCCCGGGAAGCTGGAGAATCAAAACGCCCGATGATACATGCCCAAACAACCCGTCAAGTCCGACAGGCTGCTAGCCCCGTTCGGTCTAGCGCCCAGGGCCGCCGGGCGACGACCTTCCCATCCCCGCGCGGCCCGGCTATACCCCCCGCAGAGTTGCAGGGGGATCCATGGCTGACATGCGGCTGATCGTGGCGGGCGCCAGCGGACGGATGGGGCGCACCCTCGTTCAGGCGATCGCGGCTTCGGCCGGCGTGACGCTCGCGGGCGCGGTCGAGGCGCCGGGCTCGCCGGCGATCGGACGCGATGCAGGCGAACTTGCCGGGCTCGGCGCAAACGGCGTCGCCGTCGCTGGCGACATCGCCCCGCTGCTCGAACACGCCGATGGGGTCATCGATTTCACCGTGCCGGCGGCGTCGGTCGCCTTGGCCGAGCGCGTCGCCGGCAAGGGCGTCGTCCACGTGATCGGCACGACCGGGCTTTCGCCCGAGCAGGACAAGGCGATCGCTGCGGCCGCGACGCGGGCGGTGATCGTCAAATCCGGCAATATGAGCCTCGGGGTCAATCTCCTCGCCGCCTTGGTGAAGCGGGTCGCCCGTACGCTCGACGAGGAGTTCGACATCGAAATCGTCGAGATGCATCACAACAAGAAGATCGACGCTCCCTCGGGCACCGCGCTGATGTTCGGCCGGGCGGCGGCGGAGGGGCGCAATATCGATCTCGCGACGCATTCGGTCCGCGCGCGCGACGGCCATACCGGGGCGCGCCGCCCGGGGGACATCGGGTTCGCCGCGCTGCGCGGCGGCACCGTGGTGGGCGAGCATTCGGTCATCTTCGCCGGTCCCGCCGAACGGGTCGAACTTGTGCACAAGGCGGAAGACCGCATGATCTTTGCCCGCGGCGCGCTCAAGGCGGCGCTGTGGGCGCGCTCGCAGAAGCCGGGGCTCTACACCATGGCCGACGTGTTGGGATTGACGAGCTTCTGATGCGAGGGCACAGAACCGTAGGCTCGCACGGCGCGACGCTCGCCGACCTCTCCCCACCGCGGAGAGACAGATAGCGGGTCGAGCGCGCAATGATGGAATCTGACCTGGCGCAACGAAGGACAAGACCATGAGTGACCGACTTCTGGTGCTGGTGCGACACGGCGAAAGCGAATGGAATCTGAAGAACCTGTTCACCGGCTGGCACGATTGCGATCTCTCCGAGAAAGGCGTCAATGAAGCGCGCGCTGCCGGCCGCAAGCTGAAGGCGCAAGGCTTCAAATTCGACATCTGTTACACCTCTGCGCTCAAGCGCGCGCAGCGCACGCTCGACCTGATCCTGGAAGAGCTGGGCCAGCAGAACCTGCCGATCATCAAGGACCAGGCGCTCAACGAGCGCGACTATGGCGATCTCGTCGGCCTCAACAAGGACGATGCGCGCAAGAAATGGGGCGAGGAGCAGGTGCACCAGTGGCGGCGCTCCTATGACATCGCCCCGCCCAATGGCGAGAGCCTGAAGGACACGGCGGCGCGCGTTCTTCCGTATTACATCACCGAGATTTTGCCGCGCGTGATGCGGGGCGAGCGGGTGCTCTGCGCCGCGCACGGCAACAGCCTGCGCGCGCTCGTGATGGTGCTCGACCGACACACGACGAAATCGATTCTCGACCTCAATCTCGGCACCGGCGTGCCGTTGGTCTACCACTTCAATCCCGACACCACGATCGCGTCGAAGCTCGATCTGGCGGCCTGAGCGTCCGAGTTCGGGGATTTGGCGCGCGGGCGCGCGTCAGGCTGCGGCATCCGAAGCTGTGATGCCGTCCGATACGTGGCATGGTGTGTCATGAAAATGTTGCACTCTCCCGAGCGGGAGGGGATGCTCGCCCGCCGTCACGCGGCGTGACGCCCGGCGGACGGGCCGAAATGGTCGATATAGCGCAGATTGATAGCGGCGATAGGCAGGACGACTAGGATGTCGGTCGTGCCGAACTGATGGTCGATCACAGCGCCGTCGCCGACGAAGGCGCCGAGCCTCAAATAGCCCTTGATCAGCGGCGGCAGGCCGTGCAGCGCCGCCTTGGGATCGACCGCCTCCTTCGGCAGCCGGTCGAGCGTGTGGTAGCGGTGCGAAAGCGCTCCCACCCGCCATTCCTCCGGCGCGCGCGCATAGTGATGCAGGAACGAGAGCGGCAGGGCGAGCGCGTCCGGGTTCGTCCCCTCCAGGCTCGCGCAGCCGATCATCACATCCACTTTGTGGCGCAGGACATAGGTCCAGACCCCGTGCCAGAGCAGTTCGACCGTGCGCTTGTTGCGATAGGCGGGAAGAACGCAGGAGCGCCCAAGCTCGAGGAACCGCAAGCCGCGATGGCGCGCGATCAAGGGACCGATGTCGAACTCCCCGGCGCTATAGAAGCCGCCGCGGCGCTCGGCGATCTCCTGACGCAGCAGCCGATAAGTGCCGACCACGGCCGGACCTCGCCTGGTCTTGGGGCGGTCGTGATCGAGGACGAGGAGGTGATCGCACATCGCGTCATAGGGATCGACGTCGCGCCGGGCGATCAGCGTCGCCGCGTCGGCGACCGCCGACATTTCCTGATAGAACACGTCGAAGCGCAGC
>DASUPI010000452.1:0-2587 GCA_036281135.1 Rhodoplanes sp.
AACTGGTTCGCCGCCGAGGCCTGCTTGAGGTGGGCGAAGTGCGACCCCTGAATGCGCTTCTGCCGCATCCACACATAACGGGCGTCGAAAGTGATGTTGTAGCCCGAGGTGCCGGCGCAGAACACGACCATGCCGCCGCGCTTCACGACCAGGGTGGAGACCGGGAAGGTCGCTTCGCCAGGATGCTCGAACACGAGGTCGACGTCTTTCTTGCCGGTGATGTCCCAGATCGCCTTGCCGAACTTGCGCGCTTCCTTGGTCCAGTTGTCGTATTCGGGGGTGTTCACCTTCGGTAACTGACCCCAGCACTTGAACTCCGACCGGTTGATCACGCCCTTGGCGCCGAGGTCGAGCACGTATTGGCGCTTCGACTCATCCGAAATGATGCCGATCGCATTGGCGCCGGCGGCGGCGCAGAGCTGAACCCCGAATACGCCGAGCCCGCCCGAGGCGCCCCAAACCAGCGCATTGTCGCTCGGCTTGAGCGTGTGCGGCGCGTGGCCGAACAGCATGCGATAGGCAGTCGCGAGCGTAAGCACGTAGCAGCCCGACTCTTCCCAGGTGAGGTGGGTCGGCTTTTTCATGAGCTGGCGCGACTGCACGCGACAGAACTGGGCAAACGAGCCGTCCGGCGTCTCATAGCCCCAGATCTTCTGCGAAGGCGAGAACATCGGGTCACCGCCATTGCACTCCTCGTCGTCGCCGTCGTCCTGGTTGCAGTGGACAATGACCTCGTCGCCCACCTTCCAGCGCCTCACCTTGCTTCCGACCGCCCAGACGATGCCGGCCGCGTCCGAACCGGCGATGTGATAGGCGTTCTTGTGGACGTCGATCACCGAGATCGGGATGCCGAGGCCGGCCCATACGCCGTTATAGTTGACGCCGCCGGCCATGACATAGACCAGCACGTCCTCATCGCCGATGTCCCAGGTCGGAACGACTTCGAGCTGCATCGAACTTTCGGGCGGACCGTGACGATCCTTGCGGATGACCCAGGCATGCATTTTCGCGGGAACATGGCCGAGCGGGGGAACTTCCCCCATGTCGTACAGGTCTTTAGTCTTTTCAGGCGTCGTAAGCTTGGCGACAACCGACATGGCGGTCCTCCGGTCAATTCAGAAGCGAGGGGGCACTTTTGCCCTACTCTGCCTCAGCGTGTGATGCGTCGCAACAAAGATCGTGCCGACTATAGGCGGTTCCGGCATCCGGAAACATTGCGAAAGATCATCTTTGAGTCCGGGCGGCTCATTCGCGCGTTCCGATCGCCGAAGCAGGCGGGGTTTTTCCCAGCGGCGCTGTCCCGCTCCGCGTGATCAGCCGAGTTGCGGCCGCGACGGGCTGGCGGCGCGCCGACCAGAAAAGATGGTTGCGGCGGCGCGGGCTTGCGCTATCGTTATTTTGCATTGCGCAACGAACCGGCCGGGATTTTGCGGAAGGGGCAGAGACCATGGAATTCATTATTTGGCTGATCGTGGGTGGCGTCGCCGGCTGGCTGGCCGGCCTGATCGTGCGCGGCTACGGCTTCGGCCTGCTTGGCAATATCATCGTCGGGATCGTCGGCGCGCTTGTCGCCGGTTGGCTGCTGCCGCAGCTTGGCATCATGATCGGGGGCGGGACCCTCGGCGAAATCATCAATGCGGTCATCGGCGCGGTCATCCTCCTGCTGATTATCGGGTTGATCCGACGATAGAAAAGGCTGAAGGGACGCATCATGCGCGACAAACCCTGGATCATTCGGACCTATGCGGGTCATTCGACGGCGAAGGAGTCGAACGCGCTCTATCGGAACAACCTCGCCAAGGGCCAGACCGGCCTGTCAGTCGCCTTCGACCTGCCGACGCAGACCGGCTATGACAGCGACCATGTGCTCGCGCGCGGGGAGGTCGGCAAGGTCGGCGTCGCCATCAGCCATCTCGGCGACATGCGGGCCCTGTTCGAGGGCATTCCGCTCGACGCGATGAACACCTCGATGACCATCAATGCGACTGCGGCGTGGCTGCTCGCCCTTTATATCGCAGTCGCCGACGAGCAGGGCGTGCCGCGCGACAAGCTCCAGGGCACGATCCAGAACGACATCATCAAGGAATATCTGTCGCGCGGCACCTATGTGTTCCCGCCCGGCCCCTCCATGCGGCTGATCAAGGACGTGATCCTGTTCACGACCAAGGAAGCGCCCAAGTGGAACCCGATGAATGTCTGCTCCTATCACCTGCAGGAGGCGGGCGCGACGCCGGTCCAGGAGCTCGCTTATGCGCTCGCGACCGGGATCGCCGTACTCGACGCGGTGAAGGCCTCGGGCGCGGTCGAAGGCAGTGCGTTCGCCGACTGCGCCGGCCGCATCTCGTTTTTCGTCAATGCCGGCATGCGCTTCATCACCGAAATCTGCAAGATGCGGGCCTTTGTCGAGCTATGGGACGAGATCCTGGCGCAGCGCTATGGCGTCACCGACCCCAAGCAGCGGCTGTTCCGCTATGGCGTGCAGGTGAATTCGCTCGGGCTGACCGAGCAGCAGCCGGAAAACAATGTCTACCGCATCTTCCTGCAGATGATGGCGGTGACGCTGTCCAGGAAAGCGCGCGCCCGCGCC
>DASUPI010000453.1:0-3729 GCA_036281135.1 Rhodoplanes sp.
TCGAGGAAGGCGTAGACCTTCTTGAAGCTGTCGACGATCGTCGCGAATGCGTTCTCCCAACTGGCGGCGCCGGACACATACACGATCGGCTGCTCGGTCATCGTGACTTCTTGTCCGCTGGCATCGTCGGGCTGCGCCTCCGCCGCGAGAGGCGGGGTCGGCGCGGTCGGCTGGGCGGCCTTGGCCGAGGGGTCCGACGGCGAAGCGGGAGCGCCGGCTGCCGTGGCCGCGGATCCGGACGGGCTCGACGGCGGGCCGGGGGCAGACGGCGCCGCCGTCGCGGGGGGGGCGGCGGGCTTTTCCTCGACCGCTTGTCCAAAAGCGAAGCCGGATTGCCAGAGGCCGAACGTCATGACCGCTCCGGCGAGCGCAATCACCAAACGAGAGGATCGCATCGGATGCTCCTGTCGAATAGCGTCAACCCTGCCCCCCGACCGGTCCGGGTGCGCAGGCTAAAGGCAGTCTTCTACTCATGATTTGCCGCTTCATTGGGGCGAATGCGCCGACCTGCGCCAATTTGCATCGTCAACGGCCCGTCCGCGCTGCCGGCTGGCCGAGACCTCAACCAAACCGGGGGGTCACGCTGGCCAAGCCTCGCCGATTGCCCATATAAACCTTCACACGGCATGGTCGGAAGATGAACACGCTCGCCAACCGCCGATTCGTCAAGATGAACGGTCTCGGCAACGAAATCGTGGTCGTCGACTTGCGCGGCGAGCCGCCGGGCGCTCGCGCGCCCGACCCGGCCGAAGTGCGGGCGGCCGCAGGGGCAGGCGGGGCGCCATGCGACCAGTTCATGCTGCTGTATCCGCCGCGGACGCCGGGAACGGACGCATTCGTGCGCATCTACAACAGCGACGGTTCGCAATCCGGCGCGTGCGGCAACGGGATGCGCTGCGTCGCGGACCTCTTGTTCAAGGAGACCGGCAAGCGTGCGCTGAGCTTCGAGACGACCGGCGGCGTTCTGGCGTGTTGGCCCGGCCCCGAGCCGCTGGTTTCGACCGTCGACATGGGACTGCCGCGCTTCGACTGGCGCGACATTCCGCTGGCGGAAGACGTCCGCGACACGCGCGCGATCGAACTCCCGGTCGGGCCGACCGGCGATCCCATTCTGCGTTCGCCCTGCGTCGTCAGCATGGGCAATCCGCACGCCGTGTTCTGGGTGGACGATGTGCAGGCCTACGACCTCGCGCGGATCGGCCCGCCGCTCGAGAACCATCCGATCTTTCCCGAGCGCGCCAATATATCGCTCGCCGCGGTCGCCGGGCCGGACCACTTGATCGTGCGCACCTGGGAGCGCGGCGTCGGCCTGACCAAGGCCTGCGGCTCGGCCGCCTGCGCGGCCGCGGTGTGCGCGGCGCGCACCGGACGCGCCGGCCGACGCGTCACGGTCACGCTGCCCGGCGGCGATCTCGCAATCGAATGGCGGGCCGACGACGATCATGTGCTGATGACGGGTCCGGTCGCCTATGAATATGAAGGCCAGTTCGACCCCGCGCTGTTCGTCGCGGCGGAAGCGTGACACGATGACGGTCGACATCCGAACCTTCGGTTGCCGCCTGAACGCCTCGGAAGGGGAGGCGATCCGCCGGCATGCCGCGACGGCGGGCATCGACAATCTCGTCGTCGTGAACACCTGCGCCGTCACCGGCGAAGCCGTGCGTCAGGCGCGCCAGGCGATCCGCAAGGCAAAGCGCGAAAGGCCCGAGGCGCGCCTCGTCGTGACCGGCTGCGCGGCGCAGGTCGAGCCGCACACGTTCTCCGCCATGCCCGAGGTCGACCGCGTGCTCGGGAACGCCGAGAAACTCTTGCCGAGCGCGTGGGCGGAGACCGGCAGCGCGCTTCGCGCTGGCGCCGGCAGCGAGCGCGACGGCAAGGCCGCCGTCGGCGATATCATGGCGGCGCGCGCGACCCCGGAATCTGGGATCGAGGCGATGGAAGGACGAACGCGCGCCTTCGTCCAGGTGCAGAACGGCTGCAACCATCGCTGCACGTTTTGCATCATTCCCTACGGCCGGGGCAATTCGCGCTCGGTCCCGATCGACGAGGTGGCGGCGCAAGTGCGCCGGCTGGTGGCGAACGGCTATTGCGAGGTCGTGCTTACCGGCGTCGACCTCACGAGCTACGGCGCCGATCTTCCCGGTCATCCGCGATTAGGCGGTCTCGTCAAGCAGCTGCTGACCCGGCTGCCCGAATTGGCGCGTCTGCGGCTCTCGTCGGTCGACAGCGTCGAGGCGGATGGCGACCTCCTCGACGCATTCGCAAGCGAGCCGCGGCTGATGCCGCACCTGCACCTGTCGCTCCAGGCGGGCGACGACCTTGTCCTCAAGCGCATGAAGCGGCGGCATCTGCGCGCCGACGCCGTCGCCTTCTGCGGCGAGCTCAAGCGGCTGCGCCCCGACATCGTCTTCGGCGCCGATCTCATCGCCGGTTTCCCCACCGAGACCGAAGAGATGTTCGCCCGCTCGCTCGATCTGGTCGATGAATGCGGCTTGACGTTTCTGCACGTGTTTCCCTTTTCGCCGCGGCCGGGCACGCCGGCGGCGCGCATGCCGTCGGTCGCGCGCGAGATCGTCAAGGACCGGGCGCGCCGGCTGCGCGAGAAGGGCGATATGGCGCGGCGCGCGCATCTCGACGGGGAGGTCGGACACACCCGCCGCGTCCTCGTCGAGACGCATGCGCGCGGCCGAACCGAACAGTTCACCGAAATGCGCCTGAGCGCGGCGGTCGAGCCCCGCAGGATTGTCGATGCCGCGGTTATCGGGCATGACGGGCGCATGCTGATCGCGGCGTGACGTCGCCAAACGACCGGAGCCCGTGAATGACGATCGATACGAACCGTCCACTCGTCGTGCCGGACGAACGGTTCGCGAAGACGATCCAGTTGACCCCCGCCGATGTCAGCATGTTCGCGCGGCTCGCGGGCGATCACAATCCGCTGCACCATGACGCCGAGTATGCGGCGCGCACGCGCTTCAAGCGGCCGCTCGCCTGCGGCGGGCAATTGGCGGCGCAGATGATGGGCTTCCTCGCCTCGCACTATTCGGCGCGCGGCACTGTGGTCGGGCACGACATCAAGTTCCGGCTGCACCTGCCGGTTCTGGCCGACGAGGCGATCGAACTCGCGTGGCAGGTCGAGGAGATCACGCCTGCGCCGCATCTCAAGGGCGAGGTGGTCGTCCTGCGCGGGCAGATCCGCAACTCCGCCGGCAAGCTCGCGCTCAGCGCCAAGGCGCGCGTCCTGGTGGGCGAAAGCCTGTAGCTTGCGGCGCGGGCAATCCCCTAATTAATTAAACTGATCGTCAAAACAGCCGCGGGCACATCTCCATTTATAACGATTATGGCGTGTCGTGGTCCGCTATCCTTTACTTCAGATCTTGGAATAGGGATCGGACCAGCCTCTATTCTTATTTGTTTAAATTCAACAGGTCTATCGAACACTACAAAAATGGTCCAATTAGCAATTTGTTCTAACCTCTCTTTTCCCGGTTCTAGGAATACATTTATTGGTCCATGGCGTACCATCTCCAGATGTTGGCGTTGTCAACGATCAATGGCAATGAACCGTTGCCAGAAAACTGTAACCTTAGGGCTCGTTCAGGAATTATCGCTTCGGGACGGGGGTTTTAGTCCTGATAGTATAATTCCAGTCGCCGTGGAACGAGTGGCGCAGAATGTTGATGGCGTCCATCTCGCGATCGGTGATCTTTACGCCGGCCGGATAGGTTT
>DASUPI010000454.1:0-2355 GCA_036281135.1 Rhodoplanes sp.
ATGACGGGCCGCAAGGGCCGCTACGAGATCGTCGAGATCATGGGCCTGTACTGGCACTTCGTCGATCTGGTCTGGGTGTTCATCTTCGCGTTCTTTTATCTCTGGTGAGGAGGCGACATGGCGCAGGCAACCGGCCACGCACCGGCGCAACCCGCGGCGCACGCCGCCGCGCATGAAGAGGCGCAGCAACACCCGATCAAGCTCTATCTCGTGGTGTGGGGATGGCTGTTCTTGCTCAGCCTGTTCTCTTACCTCGTCGATTTTTTCCACCTGCAGGGCCTGCTGAGGTGGTCTCTGATCCTGCTGTTCATGATGCTCAAGGCGGGGCTGATCGTCGCCGTCTTCATGCACATGGCGTGGGAGCGGCTTACGCTGATCTACGCGATTCTGATCCCGCCCGCCCTCCTGCTGGTGTTCATTGCGATCATGGCGGTGGAGTCGGACTATACGCACTGGCTGCGCGAGTTGTTCTTCCGACTGGGAACGTAACGCCGCGCAATCGGAAGCGCGGGCGCCGCGCGCGTCCCGATCGCTGCGCTCCTCGCAAGATCATGAAAAAAGAAGCGCCCGGTTCGTGCTCATGAACCGGGCGCTTCTTACTCACCGGCGGCCATTGCGCGCGCGGATGGCCGCTCATACGGCGGAACCGCTCAGACAGCCGACCCTGCAGGCCGCGGCGCGGCGGACTCCACAAGCTTGCGGTAGAGATGCCAGGTCGCATGGGCGAGCACGGGCATCACCACAGCCAATCCGATAAAGAACGGCAACGAGCCGATCGCCAGTGAGACGCCGACGATCAGGCCCCACACCGCCATGACCAGGGGATTGGCGAGAACCGCCCTGACCGAGGTCTGTAGCGCGACGACTGCGCCGATGTCCCGGTCGACCAGCAGCGGAAACGAGACCACGCCGACGGTGAGCGCCACGACGGCGAACAGGAAGCCGAGCGCATGGCCGGCGATGATCAAAACCCAGCCTCTGGTGGTGGTGAGAACCTCGGACAGGAACTGCCCGATCGAGTCGGGAGGCGCCGAACCGAACAGCGTATCATAAAGCCAGAGCGCGGTCGCGAGCCAGATGACGAACACGACCATCAGCACGAACCCGACCGCGGCGATGGCGTCGAGCGACGGGCAGCGCAGGACGCCGAACGCGTCGGTCCACGAGACCTCGCGACCTTGTTCGCGTTGCCGACTCATTTCGTACAAGCCGATCGCAGCGAACGGCCCGATCAGGGCGTAGCCCGCCGCGAGCGGGAAAAGCAGCGGCAACACCTGATAGCCGAAGGTCAGGCGGGCCAGGAACAAGCCGACAATGGGGTAGATGATGGCGAGAAAAATCAACTGGGTCGGCGCCGCCAGAAAATCATCGATGCCCTTCGCCAGTGCGTCCTTCAGATCCGCGAAGTTGATCTTGCGGACGACTGGAACAACGGGAATTTCGCTTGCGCCTGTCATTACGTGCAGATTGGGCATTGCGCGCCTCCCATCCGAAACTTGAGCACTTTATATACGAGGCGCCAGGAACTTCCCGGACGCCACGAAAGTCACGTGGATTCTTTGCCGCACTATTGTTCCGTTATCGGCGGCAAAACCGGCCTGGCGAAAGGTCCCATTGCTGCCGACAAACGCCTGCGGATTCGCGTAGCGTATCCGAAAGCTGATGCGGGTCAACCGGCCGCGCGATCACGAAACGCATTGTCCTTTGCCTGTGTTGCCGCAGCCGGCGGAACCAGCACCTTCAGAACGCGCGGCCTTATTTCATAGACGAGCGGCGCCCGCTCGCGCACGAGTTCTCCGTCGGTCGCAACCCAGGCCCGCGACCGGTTGCCGTCGATGGTGACACGCTGCGCGCGAACGCTCTGAATCCCCGGATTGTCCCGCCAGGCGCCTGTCAGCAGGTCGGCGCCGGCCTTCAACTTGCCGAGCGCGCTGGTGTCTTCGACGGTGTGGAGTTCGAGCGTGCCCTCGTCCAGAGAAGCGCGCCGCCACTCCTCGCCGGAAAAGCAATTGACGGTCACCAGAACGGCGACGGAGTCGATCTGCCGCGCGCGGCCATCGACCGAGATATCGAGCGTGAACCGGCCGGCTCTCCTCAGCGCGCGTGCGGCCGCGGCCATCACCCGCAGCACTCTGCCCGGAAGATCGCGCGTCTCCTCGCGGGCGCGCGCCATCTGGCTGAAGAAGCCGACGCCGGACAAGGTATGAAACGGCCGGCCATTGAGCACGCCCAGATCGATGGCGCGCGGAACAGCCGCCTCGACTGCGTCGATCGCGCCCTCGAGTTCGGTCGGAACGCCAATGTCGCGGGCGAGCAGATTGACCGTGCCGAGCGGCAGCACGCCGAGCGCCTTGC
>DASUPI010000455.1:0-2951 GCA_036281135.1 Rhodoplanes sp.
CCCGAGATCGGCCGCGTGAAGAACGTCAACGGATCGCCGCGCGCGATCAGGATTGCACGGCGGAGGTTCTCCTCCATCAACGGACCGAGCACGAAGCCGAGGAGCATCGGCGCCGGTTCGAAATCGTGTTTCAACAGCCAATAGCCGACCAGACCGAAGGCCGCCGTCATGATGACGTCGGTCGGCGAGTTGTTGAGAGAATACACGCCGATGCAGCAGAAAATCAGGATGGCCGGGAACAACATCCGATAGGGAACGCGCAGGAGGCGGACCCAGAAACCGATGAGCGGCAGATTGATGACGATCAGCATCAGATTGCCGATCCACATCGAGGCGATCATGCCCCAGAACAGTTCCGGCTGTTTGAGCATGACTTGCGGGCCCGGCACGATGCCGTGAATGGTCATGGCGCCGACCATCAAAGCCATCACCGCGTTGGGCGGGATGCCGAGCGTGAGCAGCGGAATGAAAGAAGTCTGCGCCGCGGCATTGTTCGCGCTTTCGGGCGCCGCCACCCCTTCGATCGCGCCGCGCCCGAAGCGCGACGGATCCTTGGACATCTTCTTCTCAAACGTATAGGCGGCGAAGGCGGCGATCACGGCGCCGCCGCCCGGCAGAATGCCGAGGATCGAGCCGAGCACGGTGCCGCGTCCGATCGGTCCGGCGCAGGCCTTGAGATCGGGCCAGGTCGGCATCAGCCCGGTCAGCTTCGCCTTGACGACGTCGCGCGAGGCCTGGCTTTCCAGATTGCGCATGATTTCGCCGAAACCGAACACGCCCATCGCGACCACGACGAAGCCGATGCCGTCGGCGAACTCGGGGATATCGAACCCCATGCGCGATTGCCCGGTTTCGATGTCGGAACCGATCATCGACAGCAGCAGGCCGAGCATGATCATCGTGATCGCCTTGAGGATCGAGCCCTTGGCGAGCACGACGGCGAAGACGAGACCGAGCACCATCAGCGAGAAATACTCGGCCGGCCCGAACATCAGCGCGATCGAGGTGAGCGGCGCGCCGAGCGCCGCCACCAGCACGGTCGCAACGCAACCGGCAAAGAAGGAGCCGAGCGCGGCGATCGCGAGCGCCGGTCCGGCCCTCCCCTGACGGGCCATCTGGTGCCCGTCGAGCGTCGTGACCACCGAGGATGCTTCGCCCGGTATGTTCACCAGGATCGACGTTGTCGAGCCGCCATATTGCGCCCCGTAATAGATGCCGGCCAGCATGATCAGCGCGCCGACCGGCGGCAGACCGAAGGTGATCGGCAGCAGCATGGCGATGGTGGCGAGTGGCCCGACGCCGGGCAACACGCCGATCAACGTCCCGACCAGAGCGCCGATCATGCACAGGCCGATATTCATCGGCGAGAACGCGACGCCGAAGCCGAGGGCGAGGTTTTGCAGAAGTTCGGTCATGGGGATGACTTACCGGACGGTCGCAGATCGACCTAGAGGAACTGGAACATGGTTTTGAAGGTCAGATTCGTCGGCCACAGCTGCAGCGGCAGATTGAGCGCGATGGGGAACAAGAGGACGCAGAAGAGCGTCAACACCGCCGCCCAGATCAGCGTCTCGAACCAGCGCACCTCGTTCGTTCCGAAGGCGGCGATCACGATGCTGCAATAGCTCGCGAAGACGAGGCCGAACTGCCGGATGGTGAGGGCGAAGAACAGAATGCCCGCCACGATGAACAGCGGCCCGCGTATGTATTGATTATCGGAGCGCAGCATCCCCATCACGGCGATCAGGATGCCCAAGGCGGCGGCGACGGCCGCGACCACCTTCATCGCCGTGCCCTGTCCGAACCCGAGGAAGAACACGGCTGCGACGAGCAGCACCGGCGCGCGGATGTCGTAGCGCTCGAGGCCGGGACCCTCCATGAACAGCCCGACGAGCATGACGGCGATGCCCAAGCCGCCGAGCACGCTCGCGAACAGGCGCGGCGCGGTGCCCGGCCCGAAGGCGAAGCCGCGCGTGCCCGGGAGGTCGCTCGCTGCCCAGATGCCGAATAACGCGATGGCGAGAATAGCGAGGCCGCCGTAATAATCGCGCGGATTGCGGATGGTCATTCGCAGGACGAGGATGGCGCCGCCGAGGGCGAGGAGTGCAAGCCCGCAAATGAGCAGCGTCTCGCCAGAATGCGATCCTGACGCCGTTCTCCAATACTCTGCCAGGGCGACGAGCCCGATAGCGACCGGAACGAGAACCGCGGAAACGCGATGGGATCCCTCGACGGCAGATGCGCCTGAGGCCTGAACCCCCTCCGACATACACTTCCTCCCTGTCCGCCCACGGCTTTGAACGCAAGCCTTAGGACTTCCCTAGCACAAGGTAAGCGTCATCAGGAAGCAGAGCGTGACGGATTAATGAACAAACGGCATCAACAAGGCACGATCTCGCTCAGAGAAGTCCGGCCAGCCCGAGGACCGCGGCCGCGCCGAGCGCGATCAGCGGGTTCTTGCGCGTCCAATAGGTCACGGCGAAGGCGGCGGCGGTAACCGCGACGGCCACCCAGCTCCGATCGGCGGCGCGCGCGATGATCAAGGCGGCCGCCGCGAACAGACCGATCGTGACCGGCACCAGCCCGGCCTCGACGACTGCGCGCCAGCGCGCCTCGCGGTAGCGGTCGAAGAGCTTGGCGGCTACGCAGGCGAGCACGGCGGTCGGCCCGCACATGGCCGTCATCGCGAGGATTGCACCGAGCGGGCCGCCGACCGATTGGTGATGAGCGCCACGACCATCACGTTCGGCCCCGGCGCGGCCTGCGAAATCGCGTACAGCTCCCCGAACCGTTCGTCGGTCATCCACTGATGAAGGTCGACAACCTGACGGTGCATTTCCGGAATGACGGCGTTGATTCCCCCAACCGCAAGCAGCGAGAGCAGCGCGAACTGCAGCACGAGCGTAATCAGGACCCCGTCGTCGGCCTTCATCGCCGCACCCACCAGGCGA
>DASUPI010000456.1:0-3069 GCA_036281135.1 Rhodoplanes sp.
ATCGAGCTGATCCGGCGGCTGCGCGGCCGCGCGGAGACGCATCAATTGCCGGTGATCATGTTGACCGCGCGCGGAGAGGAAGGGGAGCGCGTGCGCGGGCTCGCGACCGGCGCCGACGACTACATCGTCAAGCCGTTCTCCGTCCCCGAACTGCTCGCCCGCATTCGCGCGCTGCTGCGGCGGGCGCGGCCGGAACGCGTCGCCTCCGTTCTGAACGCCGGCGACATCGAGCTCAATCGCGACAAGAAGCGCGTGTCGCGCGCCGGCCGCGACGTCCCGCTCGGCCCGACCGAATTCCGCCTGCTCGAATTCCTGATGGAGAATCCCGGCCGCGTTTTCTCACGCGAGCAATTGCTCGACCGGGTCTGGGGGCGCGACGTCTATATCGACGAGCGCACCGTCGACGTGCATGTCGGACGCCTGCGCAAGGCGCTCAACCGCGGCCAGCGCGCCGATCCCATCCGCACGGTGCGCGGCGCCGGTTATGCGCTCAACGACCGTTACGGATTCGACGGGTGATCGGCGCGCGGCAGCCCGGCTCGACGCGGCCGGGCCGCACAGCTTTCAGGCCCGCGCCGTACGCTTGTCCCGGCGCCGTTCGCCCACGGGCTGATAGGCGATGCGGGCGTGGTGCGTGCAGTAGGGCAGGCCCTCGGCCGTGTTGCCGCCGCAGAAGAAGAAATCCTGCGTTCCCGGATCGCCGATCGGCCAGCGGCACCTGCTTTCACTCAGCTCGAGCAGCGTGCAGCGCTGGCCTATCGGCACGATCTCGGCGGTGATCTCCGGGTCCGGCTCGTACTGCACCTCGTAGGCGGGCAGCCGCGCGAGCGCGGCGTTGCCGCGCAGAGCCGGGCGCGCGACCCGCAGCAGCATGGCCGCGGCGCGCGGCTTGCGCTGCCGGGCAACCGGCGAGGCCGGGCTCTTGGCGCGGCCCGACAGGCCGAGCCGGTGAACTTTGCCGATCACGGCATTGCGGGTGATCCCGCCAAGCTCAGCCGCGATCTGGCTGGCGGAAAGCCCGTCATTCCACAGCTTCTTGAGGAGTTCCACGCGCTCGTCGGTCCACATATCGCCCTCTTCGCCTCGCGCCGGCAGGACTGGCCTTGACAGAATCCACCTCCACCGCTCGGCGAGCTCAAAGCCGCCAACGGACTACGCAGAACATCGAGGGGAAACTCAGAGTACCGCCCGCCGCCGCGCGATATCTCGTAGGTACTGAACACGAAGGCTACTATATAGCGGGAGTCCCGCGCAAGACTTCCATTCATTGCATCCACAATTCATGGCGGTTTCGAGTCCGATTCCGGCGGCGGCGCTGCCCGCATTGTGTTGACAGCGTGCTTCGCGCACCTAGAATGTGGAAAAGTGCCGTCCTGCGGGGCGGCACATTTCGTTTCACACGCCGTCAACGGGCGTACGCCGTGTCACATCTCCTGCCGACCTATGCGCGTGTGGATCTTGCTTTCGAGCGGGGCGAAGGCGCTTGGCTGACCGCGACCGACGGCGCGCGTTATCTCGATTGCGCCGGCGGCGTCGCCGTCAACGTGCTCGGCCACGCGCATCCGGCGCTGGTCGCCGCCCTGACCGAACAGGCCGGCAAGCTCTGGCACGTCTCCAATCTCTACCGGATTCCCGAAGCCGAGCGACTGGCCGCGCGCTTGTGCGCCGCAACGTTCGCCGACCTCGTCTTTTTCTGCAATTCGGGAGCGGAGGCGATCGAGGGCGCGATCAAAATCGCGCGCAAATATCATGCGGTCGGCGGGCGGCCGGACCGCTATCGCATCATCACCTTCGAAGGCGCCTTTCACGGCCGCACGCTCGCGACGCTCGCCGCCGGCGGGCAGAAGAAATATCTCGACGGGTTCGGCCCGCCGGTCGAAGGCTTCGACCAGGTTCCGTTCGGCGATCTCGATGCGGTCAAGCGCGCGCTGTCGCCGGAAACGGCGGCGATCCTGATCGAGCCCGTTCAGGGCGAAGGCGGCGTGCGGACGCCGCCGGCCGGCTTTCTGCGCAGTCTGCGCGAGCTGTGCGACGCGCACGGCCTGCTGCTCGTTCTCGACGAGGTGCAGACCGGGATCGGCCGCACCGGAACCTTGTTCGCCCATGAACGCGCCGGCATCGTTCCGGACGTGATGGGGATCGCCAAGGGGCTCGGCGGCGGCTTCCCGGTCGGCGCGGTGCTGGCGACCGCCGAGGCCGGCAAGGGCATGACCGCGGGCACGCACGGGTCGACCTTCGGCGGCAATCCGCTCGCGATGGCGGTCGGCAATGCGGTGCTCGATGTGGTGCTCGCGCCCGGCTTTCTCGCCGAGGTGCGGCGCAAGGCGCTGCTCTTCAAACAGCGCCTCGCGGCGATCGTCGACCGGCATCCGGGCGTGATCCGCGAGGTGCGCGTCGAGGGGCTGCTCATCGGCCTGGCCGCGGCCGTGCCGAACGACAAGCTCGTGGCCGCGCTGCGCGCCGAAAAGCTGCTCGCGGTCGCGGCCGGCGACAATGTCGTGCGGCTCCTGCCGCCGCTGATCGTCGCGGAGACCGAGATCGCCGAGGCGATCGAGCGCATCGACCGCGCCGCCGTACGCATCGAGCGCGCCGGCGCCGAGGAAGCGAGCGCAGCGAGGGCCGGCGGGTGACCGAGGTTCGGCATTTCCTCGACCTGATCGACGTTCCCACGCAGACCTTGCGCGGCATGATCGCCGCGGGCCGCGCCATGAAGGACGAGCGCAAGACGGCGCAAAGCCCGCTTGCGCAGCCGCTCGCCGGCAAGACGCTCGCGATGATCTTCGACAAGCCCTCGACCCGCACGCGGGTGTCGTTCGACGTCGCCATGCGCCAGCTCGGCGGCGACACGCTGGTGCTGACCGGCCACGACATGCAGCTCGGCCGCGGCGAGACCATCGCCGACACCGCCCGCGTGCTCTCGCGCTATGTCGATGCGATCATGATCCGCACGCTCGACCCGCAGGACCTGCAGGAGCTCGCGCAGCATGCGACCATCCCGGTCATCAACGGGCTGACCAAGCGCTCGCATCCCTGCCAGGTGCTGGCCGACGTGATGACCTTCGAGGAGCA